>JBHLPA010000126.1:0-7167 GCA_048939935.1 Promethearchaeota archaeon
GATCTAGTATTCGTAGTAGACAATACTGGATCAATGGGACCGTACATAGCTAATGTCAAGTCTAAGATTCTTGAGATCATTCGAACGATTAAGAAAGAGGAGATGGTTCATAGACTCCGCGTAGGTCTTGTTTCATATCGAGACCATCCTCCTCAAGAAACGACTTACGTCACTCAGAAGTACGAACTGACGTCAGACACATCAAAGATTGAGAGTTATGTCATGCAGATGGAGGCATCTGGTGGAGGTGACGGTCCTGAGGCAGTGTCAACTGCACTTCTGGTCATGAATAGGATGGAATTTCTCAATGAGTCAGCGAAGATTGCTGTCCTAATTGGGGATGCTCCGCCACATGGAGTTGAGGAAGGTGACAGTTGGCCAAAGGGAACACCTGATGGTGCCAAATGGACTGAAGAAGCTAAGAGAGCTTATGGAAAAGGAGTTGTTATTCACACGGTAGGTTGCTTCCCTGAGATAGCCAACTATAAGAAAGGTGTTGAAACGTATGAGAAGATAGCCGCAGACTCTCAAGGACGATTCATTCCGCTAGAGAAGGCTGAGCTTCTAGTAAACATCATAACAGGTCTTGCAGTCGAGGAGATTGATAAATTGGCAATTCAGAAGTCAATTCTTGAAGACCTTGGTGTCAGCATGGATGAGTTCCCCGCTGATGAGGAGTTTACTGAGGACAAGATATCCGAAATTGTTTCGCGTGTTCAGGCTAAGGGGGTCAAGAAGCGTGCCATGTCTATGGGAGCTTCAAGCGCACCTGCCGCTGCAATGGAAGACATCAAGGTGGAAGAGCAAGAGATTGACGAGGCTGACATCCGCGAGGCTATGAGACAGTTAAAGTCAAAATCTAGAAGATAATCTCTCTATGCAAGCACGAAATTTCTGAGCGGTTGAGTTTCACAGAGAAAGAATGAGGTTGGTGGCAAGCGCCGATAAGGCAAATGGTAGGAGGGGGGGAGTTATGAGGGCATGTTACAGAAAATGTTGCCCAATCAGCCGCCTGTCCACCATTTTTGCATAGGACGAGGTTCCTAATAAGCCTCACCATCTAAGGTATTATGTAGAAAACTGACCAATTCCGGTAGCACAAGGCTATTCAATGAATGGAAATCATAAAAATCCATGTTAGAAACACAAGAACAGCATCGATATGTCATGAACAGCAATTGGGTCCGGGATAAGATTGTCACAATTGAGATAGACGGGAAACCTGACCTTCAAGTTGCTACTCCTCTTGATTTTTGGTCTGAAAGTCCCAAGGAACTCATCTCGCCTGAAGATCTCTTTGTAGCATCAGCACTCTCCTGTTATGGTGTGTCTTTATCCGGTGTAGCAAAACGATTTCATGGGGAATTCAAGGATTTCCAATTATCTGCCACAGGTACGCTACAAAAAGGTGAGTTTGGTTGGGAGTTTGAAAAGATCACTATTAATGCAAAGATCATTGTTGATACCGAAAAAGACAGGAAGCGGATGACAAAGGCAGCAGAACGAGCGCATCAATATTGCCTTGTGGCGAACTCGATGAAATGCCCAATACATCTCAATTATGAAGTAGTGATTGAGTGATATTTAGTGGAGGGTCAATATAGCTCATAGTACCTGCCATATCAAGAATTCTCTATCCACGCCAGTAACCAATAGTACGAGATTCTAATTGAATAGGCAATCCTTATTCAGGCAATCCTGGCAATGGTATTTCAGCTGAGTATTCTTTACCACACTCACAATTCAGCTTTACAGACCAACGTTTTGGGACTGGGACTCTAAACTCCTTGATATGATCTGCCAGGCTGTCTCGCACTCCTGCCAACAATTTCACATATGTACTAGCAAGAGCTGTAATCTCTTCTGGGAAATCAAGATCTGAGAGGAAATATCTGAATGCTTTTCCACATGCTGGACACGCGGTATGCATGAGGTGTGTAACATCTCCACAATTCGAACATTTGATCTCATCCCGTTTGATTGCAGGCGCCGGAGGGACATTTAATTTCAGGTCATTTTGATGACCGCACACATAACAATAGTAACGTAAGGGGAGCTCAGGCATAGATACATCCTCACTTCTTCAATGAAATGATGTAATCGCATCTATTGCTAAAAGTATAGTGTGTATTAGTAGTTCGATTAATCTGCCCGCGTAATTGACTTTGCTGTTAACAAATCCATGCTACCAACAGTTTCTGCAACGACGTGGACTCTTCTACCAATATCTAATGTGTCGTATTTTGTGAATGCCGAAACTTTCACCTTAAGATGTTCGTTTTCCTCAGTTTCTATTGCAATGAATCCATAATGTTTGGGTCCAATATTCCCAAGCTGCGCAGACATGATTGATCCAGTGAATATTCTTTCCATTGTGGTTCCCTGTCAGCCACCAGTTGTATTCGTGTATAACATCATCTGTGTGTGCAAACTATTCAGCAATGGATATGGTCTTTGCAGTCATGATGCCCATATTACCTATAGACTCAGCCACAATGTGAACTCGCTTTCCAATGTCCAGTGTATCATACTTTGTAAAAGCCGCCACCTTAATCTTGAGTTCTTCTTTTTCCTCAGTCTTCACGCCGATGAATCCATATTGTTTCTTGCCGAGATTGCCCAGCTGTGTTGATGTGATCGAACCGGTTATTGATTGTTCCATTTCAAATCTCCAAAATACTTAGCAAAAAATCCAGTATAATGTGAAACATCAGTGCAACCGATGTTCCGCTATACTATACGGTTGCGGAGATTTCATCCGAAGGATGCTCAACACTTGATATCAGCTGAATCTTTCTAGCCACATGAATGTCTGTGCTTGCAAGGTTTCCAAATTCCACAACAACCTCATCACCTATTTCTAGGGTTTCATACCAGGTATACGAATCAACCTTGAATTTCATGTGGGTCTTGTCGGCAAGCTCCAGACCTATGTATCCATATCTGATTCTTCTTTTTGAGAATTCCCCAATATTAGCTGAAATTATTTTTCCCGATACTTTCTCACTCATGTATTAACCATTGTTAATTATCCTTATACACGTATGGGTTGTGATAGACTATTCTTGAACCTGTTGAAGGTCTTCTTTGTAGGTCCTAGTACTTTCTACATACGTGTCTAGGTAGTTGTCTATAGCAAGGCGTGCATCACCAGATGGATCTAGATCTCGCATATACTTTGCAGGGACTCCTGTATAGATCTTGTTAGGTTCTGTCTTTGTCTTGCTGTGTAGCAGAGCTGAGTTCGCGATCATTGCTCCTTTAGCCACCTTACTTCCAAGCATCAGAACAGCTCCCATTCCAATGGCTGCATTATCATCAACAAGCTCTGCATGTATTGATGCATTGTGACCAATATTGACTCTCTTTCCAATTTTAGTCACAAATTCAGTTTCAGAATGAATGACAGCTCCGTCCTGAACATTGGTTTCATCGCCAATCTCAATTCTTCCACGGTCTCCGCGAATGGATGCCATTGGGGCCACAAAAACACGTTCCCCAATTTTCACATCTCCAATGACTGATGCTTGAGGATGAATATAGGCTGATGATGCTATCTCCGGTTCTTTATTCCCGAGCTTGTAAATTGTCATGGTGTTCAACTCTTCTTGAGGATTCCAACGTAAAGTGACTCCCCCTCTATTTGTAGTATTTCATCTAGCTGCCATCCTCCCTTCTCTGCAAGCATCTCCATCTCATCTGGCGTTGTTAACCAGAGGTCAGACCAATCACTAACAATATCCTTGTATTTCACTCTAATCCGCACGAGACCTGGAGGTCTGTTCTTTTCTCTATTCATCTTATGGTACTCCAGGTGTTCAGAATCATTTGTGCCCAGAGGATCAAGACTGCCGGCAAGGATTCTAGCGTCAGGCGAAGTGAATTTGTGAAGATGTTTCAGCATTTTGACAGTCTGTGTTTCATCTCCAGCAACACCAAAGTTGTTACCGAACATAACAACAGTATCGAATACTTCATCATTGAATTTTAAATCACTGGCTGACATTACATAGGCTTTACCCACTCCCATTCTCCTACTAGCTTCTATTGCCCCTGGTGCAAGATCAATTCCCACAGCATCATGTCCCAGAATCTGAAGATAGAGTGCAACCCGTCCCGCGCCGCACCCAATATCCAACACCTTTCCATTGACATATTTGATAGCTATTTTTTCAACCTCTGGCCACTCAGAGAAGGGTTTGATGTAGTCACTCACCTCAAGGGTTTCTACTCTGCCATCATCTCTCTCAATGTAGTACTTTCCACTGATGCCATCAGCAGCATCTTTCATTATCTCACTCCATGCATCGGTCATGACACTCCACTTGCTTAACTCACCGAAAAGGGAATCGGTTTCTCCCCATGTGTTAAGAACTGCTATATCAAACTATAATCAATGTGGACCATTCGGCTATGAGATTTGGTTTGGTCTCTCTGCTTGATTATCATAGCAATGGACATCGGAGTACTGATGCGGAAACGATTGGTTAAACAAACTATTTGATGTCATACGACATCAAAAACAATCTCCCAAAACTCGCGTTCAGAAACCCCTGTTCTAAGATTCTTCAGGTCTCCCTTAATCTTCTCAAAGGCCACCTTTGACTGGGTCTTCTTATGTTCTTCATGAGTACGTTTCACTCGATCTGTTATCTCTCTCGCTTGCTTGGGTGTCGCTTTTACTCCTCCCATCTTCAACAAGTATTCAACAAAGTGCCTACCAACGAATTTACCGAGATGAAATTCTCTCCTCCTCCCCACTCGTATTGGACTAATTGGTTCATAGGTCATAGAATGCGTCAGTTGACCATGGGAATGAATTCCACTTGAGTGAGTGAATGCATTGTCGCCACTGATTGCTTTGTGAAGTGGAAGTGGGACCACAAAATGATGTTCCACAAGTTTTGAGAGTCCATAGAGTTTTTCAGTTTCAACACCTGTGTCTATCCCATAAAGTTCCTCTAATGCCATGACAACCTCTTCGAAAGCTGCGTTCCCTGCCCTCTCCCCATAGGCATTTACACAGACCTGTGGATAGGTCACTCCTTCTTCTATAGCCGCCAAAGTGTTTGCAGTCGCTAGTCCAAAATCATCATGGCAGTGTACGGATATAGGAACCTTGTATTTTGATTTCTTCTGAAGTCGTGCCTTGATCTCTCTGGTTATGTATTTCATTACCTCTGGACGAACAAATCCAACAGTATCCGCGATGCATATCTTATCTGCGCCTGCATCTATAGCAACCCGAAATGCTTCACAGAGGAATTCCATATCGCTGCGAGTTGAATCCTCTGCAATGTAATCGATGGTAAGACCATGTTCCTTTCCGAATTCGATACATTCTGTGAGTCGGTTCAGCATCTCTTCTCTTGTCATTCTTAGCTGATACTTCAATCTGAAATCGGATGTAGCAATAAAAATGGGAACTTCGCTTACTCCCGCATCTATACATGCTTCGACATCCAAGATTACGGCTCGCGCTGGAGCAGCAACTGATGCCTTACTGAGTCCCTCTTTGGCAACTGCTGCCACAGATTTCTTTTCCTCCTCACTTACTGCTGGAAAACCGACTGCAACAATTGCAGCACCGACTTCATCGAGCTTTTTGGCAATCTCAATTTTCTCATCAATTGTAAGGGCTACACCCGGGGTCTGTTCTCCATCTCTCAGAGTTTCATCCCAGATGTAGACTCTTTTTGGGAGTGATTTTGACTTAGTACTTGGTTCTTTGTTGTAGTTGACAGCAAGTCCTGCCTTAACGAGGTTTTCCATTGCTATTACCTACCTTTCTAGAGTCTATTACTTGAATCGGTAAAGACCGAGTGTCGGCGCATTCTCTAAGGCATTGTCCAACAATAAGATTTCCTTATCATACTGTTTCTTGTTGATTTGCTCTTTGTCAAGAGCTGTTTTGGCTTTGGCTTTCTTGTAGGCAATTTTCGCTTTTTCTATGTGAGCTAACCGCAAAGAGGTTTCCATTTCTGGGATTGAACCTGTCTTCTCACCAATCCCTTCAAGCATAGGCATCCAGCAGATCTCTTCGATGTGAAAGGCAAACTCCAGCCCTCTTTCAAGGATCCTATTCCACACGGGACATTTCTTCACAACGACTGACTTGTCATCCACGGCAACATCTAATCCAATAGCAGTAAATAGTTTACCCGCAATCTCAGCTGCTGCTTCTGCCCCCTTTCCTCCATCTTTCTCTGCGACTTCGTTACCTATCTGTTTGAATCCACGTGCATAACCTTCATACATGGATAGAGGTCCTGTGTTATCCCTAAGACCCCACCAAAGTCCATCCAGAAATGCGATGAAACTTGTTCGAAGTGTTTCTAGTTCCTCCATCATTTACCCTCCTTGAATGGTTTACCCCATTTATTCAGAAACGCTATCTCCTCAGGTGGCTGTCTTGGTGGCCCAAGAGTCCTTTCATTCAATGCATAGCCAAGAGTAAGACAAAGGATTGGAACCCAATGTGGATAGGGGATGCCAAGTTTCTCTGAAATGGCTCCTACATCATCAAAATGGTCCAATTGGACAGAGGAAACGCAACTCCCGAGTCCCAGTGACGCAGCAGCAAGGGTCATATTCTGCATCATCATTGCACCAGCAATGAACGCATGTCTTGGTGATGACCATCCATACACCCCGCCAGTACCTCGTAATGTAGGTTGTGAATTCCCTACGTGTGTCTGATCTACAGCAAGAACTAGAAGTACGGGTGCTCCATGAGTTTCAGGATTGCCTTTAATATACTCAAAGCGAGCTCCTGATATTAATATGTCAATGGTTCGTTCAAGACTTGCCTTTGACTTTATGTAGCTCAACCTGCGCTCAATCTCCTGTCTTGGAGTTGCCCGACCAAAGAGCTCAATTGTCCTATCTACGGCTCTCTGTCCTATGAATTCTTTCAGAGCCTTATCTCTGACAACAATGATTCGCCAGGGCTGTTGATTCTCGGCACTTGGTGCATAACCCCCGGCTTCAATCACCTTATACACCAGTTCGTCTGGGACATCCCTCGATGTATCATAGTCCCGGATTGCACGGCGATTTTTAATTGTCTTGATTGTTTCATTTTCATCCAAGGTACTGATGCTCCAATCAGTGATGGTCTGGTCGGAGTAAATCTGTCTTAAGTAAGTAACTCAATGACAAGATTGG
>JBHLPA010000127.1:0-7162 GCA_048939935.1 Promethearchaeota archaeon
TTCAAAATCCTGAATCACAAAATCATTAATGGTTACCCCGTGGTACCAGTTCGCGTAGATGCCGGTCCCATCACCACTCCCCAGCAGGCTGTGGCCATCACCATCGAGTACGATGAAGTTCTTGGCAGCGATAATTCCATCTTCATCACAGAGTACATTATGTGTAAGTTCGATATCAGAAGTGACACTGATTGGATAGGGACAGAGTACATCATTGGTTGGCTTGGGTTTACCAGCTGAACCAGCGTCGTATATCGACTTGATCACAGCCTGACTCAAAGCATAGCCATAGATAGAGACCTCATCAAGAAGGCCGTTGAGCGCTTCTCCTTGGTGGCTTAGTTCCAACCAGTCCAAGTTGAATGTAGTTCCAACTACGTCGTGACTCCCAACGAGCTCTCCATTGAGGTACAACCGCATGACACTTCCATCGTACGTACCTGCAACATGATACCACTCATTTTCGTAGAGAACATTATCCACGCGAATGTGGTGCATATCTGCTTGCCCGAGCCATGGAGGCCCACCGAAATTCATGTAGAAATGCAGCTGATGCAAGCTACATCCACCGTCATGTCTGAGTACTGCCTTCTCTCCTTTCAAGGTGACAAATCGCTGGGGATTTGGAGCCAATTCAGTAATCTTAACCCAGGTTTCAATTGTTAGCTGCTGAAGTTCGTTGATACCAGTGCTCGCAGCACGGATGTAGTCATCTTCACCATCAAACGCAAAGGCATCACCAACCATTCCAGGAGCAAAGCTTGCATCGAAATTCATCGACCCAGGATTCGGACCTACAATGTCAAGGGGATTCTTATCGCCAGGCCACCAGCTCACAAGACCTTTGCTCAACTGGAGTATCGCCCAGTGGCCATAGAGTGAGCCTGTGTCTGGATCCCAGACAGACAGTTCAAGGGTTGTGCCACTGTTGGGGGATATCCTATCACCTATCCGGTCGCCTGGGTTGAAACTCCAATCAAATCCATCACCTGAATCAAGTGGTTTCCGGAACTCAAACCAATAGTACTCTTCATCAAAAGTGCTAGTCCCTTCCACATTGTTCTCTCCGCCAACATCTGTATCAGCGGTCCAGTACGCACCATTCCAGCCATGGGCATCATATGTCGAACTAGAACCAACATAGCTTGCGTCGCTTGAAACCAGCCCAAGTCCGATGAACTCCCACATCGAAATCCCGGCGCTATCTGGCGGACTGAGTGGACCACGCCAAGGAACTTGGTACAATATATACAACCACAGACCATCATTCATGAATCGGACTGTCATTGTTTCATCGCTTGGCTCTGAGAAGTAGTCAGGAGTCCCCCAACCACCGCTTCGAGTCAAATGGAGCATGTAAGGTTCTGCATATGCCCATTCCTCAGGCGTTGATATCGCGCCGTCTAGGGTAACTGGAAAGACTCTCCAGTTGCTGTTGATGATATCTTCGCCTGCAACAAACTCCACATCTACAACAGCCTCATCCAGGTCATCGCTATGAATTCCCAAAGTACCAAAGCATTTTCCAGTTGATGATGGGGTGTACTCAACTACAATCTTCAAGATCTGGTCAGAGTACAGTCCTTTTGGAAGGACGAATGTTGCGTCATAGGTTGCAAAGAGCAAGTCCTTGTCGGGTATTGGAGTACCATCATTCAGTAATGCCATACCATTGGGATATGGATTGTCATTTGCATAGAGCCAACTCAAGTAAGTTGAACCCTCATAGGGGGATGCCCATTCTATGACATAGGTGTGACCAGGGATCAAAGTGAGCGGCTCAAGAAAATTGTAGCGCACATAGATGCTCTCGCCAGTCTCGCGAGGCCCAGAGATGAATTGCGTAGTGGTCCCCAATATGGCACCATCAAATGAACCATCTCTAATCCTAATTTCATTTGTGAGACCAGTAACTGGAAATGTCCCGCCAGCCACCAAACCTAGGACAACTCCACCCAGACAAGGCTCTGATGGCACGAAACTCTGGAACAAACTCCCTGGATATCCATAAACCCTCCCAAGGCTTCCATCAAGTTCTTCATCGTTAATTTGGTCCACCATTGGATTTGCCACGAAGACAGCGAAGTAGGCATCGATATACTCGATAGGGATGTGCAGAGGACCAAAGTAGTTGCCTCCAGGATATGAATCGTAGTGGGCAGCCATCCAATTGAGAATAGCCTGCGATTCAGGATATACCCATTCAATCACGTAAGTGTTCCCGAAGATCGTGGGTAGTGTTTCTGAGAACTTGAATAGGACTTCCGTTTGGTGCCCGCCAGTCATAGGACCAGGTACGAATGCAGAAGAAGTTCCCAGTATCGGTCCATCAGTTGTTTCAGACCTGATTCTCACAGTAGTTGTGTATCCCGTTTCTGGAAATGATCCTCCTGCAATAAGGGTCAGGCTTACAGCTACCATGCCAGTAGCATTTGCGGTGAAGCTCTGATAGATACTCCCTCCTATTCCAGACCCGATTCCCCATCCGACATAGGGATCGTTTACTACATTTGAGTACATCGTCACAGCGAAGTCGCTACATGAATACGACTCAAATGATGCGTCTGTAATTCCTAGCAGCTCATCACCGACATTTCTCACTGTGACAATCTCTGAGGCGGAATCTCCCACCTCAACCACTCCGAAGTCGCGACTTGTAGGAATGACAGCAATATCTTTGGGTTTGCACTTACCATCACTTCCAGCATCGGAAATGGTTTGAATCTCCAATGGAGTCAATGCCCTATCATAGATGGACACCTCATCAATCAAGCCCCACATCGCTTCTCCATCTGAACCTAGCTCCACCTCTGTTTCATCAGAATAGACTACCCCCGTCACCGCTTCACTATCTACTTCGACACCATCAAGATACAGACGCATATAGGAACCATCATAGGTACCAACCACATGATGATACTCACCAACGGTCAACCCTGGTGCACTTACATCATGCAACTCCCAGTTGTCCGCGGTTCCGAAGTTCATATAGAATTGGAGAATGCCATTTCCTGCATGGCGAATGACCGCTTTCTCAACAGGTAGTGTCACATACCTCTGAATGCTACTTGGCAGTGATACATGGCAGACCCACAACTCAATCGTTAGTGTCTGCAATTCAGCAAGCCCGGTACCTGGTGCAGTCAATACTTCATTAGATCCATCGAAATAGAATGCACCATCGACGTATCCATTACGATAGGTCACACTAGAAGGGGCCTCTAGATTGTTGTCACCAACAATATCCAATCCATCCCAGTCGCCGGGCCACCATGCGACTATTCCCTCAGGTGCTTCTAGACACTCTGCAAGACTGGATGTAATCTCCTCCTGAGGTGTAACTCTTTCTTCAAGCTGATATCCAGACTGATTCAAGTCGGTTGTTGAGAAAACTGGAATCGCTATCAGAAGCACAATAAAAAGCATGGCAAATAATACCACATGCCTATCTCTCAATCTCTTTCTCTCCTCCCATAACATAATGACGTAATGTTCTTCGAGAGGATATCTCCGGTTGTTCACACTGTCGGAGATTCAGTCTTCAGGAACCTTCCTTCCTCTTTAGACTCTCCTCTCAAACGCACGATGTGAATCAAGGCAACTAGGGCAAAGTAAAAGGTGTAATCCTGTTGTCAAGTCTAATCAACGAATACCACTGCTATCACATTTCGTTTTCGCAATCATGTAATAGAGCACAGGTTTGACTTAAGGCTTCCAATAGTGAACAAGTGCACGAATAAAACAAAAGACTCGTCTGGAAACCGTTTCAGTTGAGCTGGAAATCATAGGAAAAAGGAAGAGAGAGCTGGCTCTGGAATGGATGCCAGCTCGTCTTGAACTTGTCTACTTCATGGTCTTGACCCATTCGATGACCGATTGACTATATCTTATACTTGATACTATCGATACCAACTCATCACTCTAGGGCGAACTCAACAAATAATGAGAACCCAAGGCAATTACAATTAAGGCAGTAAATAGCCATTTGAAGATTCTCAGTTTTTTGAATCGCCGATTTTTGTCGTCATCAAAAGGCACCCAATTATTTTGAAATCCTAAGAAGACTCCTACGACAAACAGAGATAATAGCAAAAGTCCAACACACCAGCCAGTGATAAGATAGGTTTGACTCTGAGGAACGATTGTAAACCCATGAATAAATGAGAGAATTGTTGCGATACCAGCTCCGGCTTTGTGGAGAATGTAGAGTTTTCCATACGTTGTAGGTTTCTTTCCAAGTCCTTTCACGATGATAAAGATCAGTCCAAGACCAAACAGAATTTTCGCAATATCAGCTATCATTTTCATTTGACCTCTTTTTCCATAGTCGTTCTGACCGTAACAAAAATGGAGAGTTTTTCTTGCATCTTTCTCGCGAACTGCCTGCTTCTATCAAGCCGCGCTTCATCAGGCTGATTCAGAGTGAATCTTCTCATCTCTGCGAACTTTCGCAGTTGAGGTTCATCGGACTTGAGCATCCGTTCAGCTAATTTAGATGAGAGTTCCCCTTGACAATTGAAGATACCAATAAGTTTTGATGAATCTCCAATTATTTTCTTGCATGCTTCTATATACGATGCAGCAAATTGGGATTGTTCTGGTGCAGCATGTGTAATGAAAAGAGCGACCTTTGTTTCACATGGAATCTTCTTGATGAACGAGTACACACACGCAACTAGTCCATGCTTCTCGATTGGAGAACCTATAAAGACCATATCATATCCAATGGAAGAAGCCACCCGGTCAATTGGTATGATATCCTTCTGACCTTCGAGTTCTCCATATATTGCTTCAGCTATTTTTTTCGTATTTCCTGTTTGGGAATAATATGCTACCAGTGTTTTCATGTTAATCACCATTGACTTATGGTCAAATAATTAGACTTTAAGTCAATATATAAATATTATTACTCTCGGTCTAAAATTTTTACTAATAGTAAAAAATTTATAAGGTAGTTGAGTGGGAAATTGATGGGTTAAGATGGCATCATTAGACAATAAACTCTCTAGATCAGAACGAAAACGCAGGAATCAGAAATTTATGATAGTCGAGGCTGCAAGAAAACTATTCGAAGCGAGGTCATATGATGATGTGAGTATGGAAGAACTTGCTGATGCAGCAGCAGTCAGCAAGCAGACTCTATACAACTATTTCAGTAGTAAGGATTCAATCTATTTTGGGATAGGTATCGAAAACTTCAGAGAAGCAATTAATAGAACAAATGAGATGAGTCGTTCATCACTCTCAGGGAGAGAACTTGTACTCAAACTGACTGAGATCTTTTTCAACACAGCTATTGAGTTCCCACTCGGCGTTGAAATCGCAAGACGATTTTCGATTGTGAATAGCGAACTGGGGGGCATTGCGGAAAAGACCCTTCAAAAGAGGAAGGAGAAAGATAGAATGAGAGTAAAAAAGAAGAGTATTGAAGAAGACTTGGCGGATTATCTTGATGTGGCTTTGAAATATGAGAAGTACTGGAAAAGTGCAATAGAAACGGGAAAGAAAGATGGTACAATCACCTCGAGTCTGACTGAAAATCAGCTTATGTACTATACCTTCATCTTGATCAATGGAATAGCCAATCAGATGCAACTGAAGAGGAAACCTGTCATGATAGCTCTGAAAGATGGAAACCTAGATAGTGAGAAAATTAAAGATATCACATTAAGCATTATGAAGAATATACTTGAAAATAAGTTGTAGAGGAACACAGATTAGACATTCTTAGAAAAATAAGAAGAATGAGCTAGGAGTCTATGACTCCAGCTCAAGACTGTTCTACTTTATTTCATGGTCTTGACCCATTCAATGACGGGTTGACAGAGCTCTTTGATTCACTCCTTCTCCTCGTTCATCGATCCGGATTTCCAACCATCAGCTATGACCGTTCATTAGTTTGTGATGTTTCTGTCTTCCTTTGTTTTGAGTTAAGGTTGCGTTGCCTGAATCGCATCAATGATTCCCTGTGCCATAGCTATGAGCGTGGCTCCATCTTCCTGAGATAACGCTCCTGATGAGATTTTAGCTCTAACTTGCTTTTTGAAGTCACTGAGCTTTTGAGCTGCTCCAACCCAGTGTCCTCTGTTCATGAGAGCAATTGCAGCATCAACTTTCCTTTTCAACGGCCACGCATCATTCCTTGCTAAGTGCTTACTATTGACGAGATCCTGAAGACGCGAATTAATGGCTTCAGCCGCTTCTTGAGGCGAGGTGGGAGTCAGAGGATCTGTGTGGTAGAGAGACCATTCGTCACCGTCATTGAAGTGATCTCCATCTGTATCTGGATTATGGGGATCAGTACCGATAAACCGCTCAACACAGTTTGAGAGACCATCGCCATCCGAATCTATGACAAGTGGGTACAGATCAAAGCCCGGACCAGGCCATGGAATGTCTGTGTCCCCGATTCCATCTCCATTCAAGTCCGCACCAGTGTAGTCAAACCAAGAGTTACCCTCTAGCAAGACAGGATGGTACCAGTAGTTTCCATAAGTGGAATACCAGTCCTCTGCCTCAATAAGGTCGGCTCTTATGCAGTTGTGGAAAACCAAGTTGGATGATGAATAAAACATCGATATACCATAGCTGTTACTTGAAATGAAGTTCCCTGACAGAGTGTTGCTATCGCTATACTCAAGGTAGAAGCCGTAGCTGACGCCAGAAAGGTTGATGTCGACATAAACTTTGTTTCTGGATATGTCATTGCCATTCGCGGAAATTACAGAAATACCTGCGTTTATGTTATAGCTGCAGTGGTTGTCATTCACAGTGTTCCCATTGCTTCCTTCTGTTAAAGAAATACCATCCACTGTGTTGTTGTTGCAGGTATTCCCAGTAATCGAATTTCCAGTAGAAACGTAAAGGAAGATTCCCGAGAAGCCATTGAGATTGCATACATTGGTGACCACATCGTTATCAGAAGAGAACTGTAGATAAATGCCCGAGTATCCATTTCCTGTACTGTTGTTCTTAGTAACGGTGTTAGAATCCGAGGACCAGAGCGCAATACCAGCCAAGAGATTGTCCCTACAGATATTATCTCTGACAACATTCTCGTCTGATTGATAGAGCCAGATACCTTTTCCATTGTTGAAACACCGATTATGGATCACATGGATATTTGTAGACCAATCCAAGTGTATCCCGTTTTCGCTACTGT
>JBHLPA010000128.1:0-7083 GCA_048939935.1 Promethearchaeota archaeon
GGAACCAGGTTTTGTTGAGAGTGGTGCTTGCTTACTACCAGCCAAAATGTATCGGTTATCAGGACTGATTCTAATAGAGTAAATACCATGATCTAGTTGAGTTGTTCTGAGTCTCACTCCACGATCAACATCCCAATACCTGAGTATTCCGTCATCTCCGCCTGTTACGATATATCTTTGATCAGGACTCACAGCTACTGCATTGACATGTGCTGAATTTGGAGCAAGTGACGATTTGAGTATTTTAGTTTCCAAATCCCAGATGTTCACAGCAAGGTCCTTGTCAGCAATAGAAACAAGTGTAGAATCATCAGGCGTGAGCACCAATCCATAAACGGGGCCATTATGTCCCATAAACTTGTGAATCTCTTTTCCAGAATTGAGTTCCCATAGATGGATTGTGGTATCCTGACCTCCTGATACAATGGTCGATCCATCGTGAGTGATAGCCAGTGACCATACAGTGAACTCATGACCTTCAAGTTGTAGATTTGGTATTAATTCCCCATCCATGAAACTTACTCCTCTCTCACTTTTTGACGCATCTATTGCAATAGCACCTGAGCTAACAAAAGGTTGTCGTTTTCTAGAAAAAGAGAGTGATGGGTGGCACTACGTGCCACCACATGCTAGGCTGTAAATACTAAGTATCCACATCAATTCCGGTGCCAAAATCAGCAGGTTTCATACTCTTCCTGAGTGACCAGACGGTCATGAAGAAGAGAATGAGAAGTGCTAGAATAGCAGACCAATACAGCTCGATAGACCCACCGTTTTCTATCATAACTAGAACGGGTGCAAGTATCAAAGCTAGAAGGTTTACAACCTTAATCATTGGATTGAGCGCTGGACCTGCAGTGTCCTTCAACGGATCACCGATAGTATCTCCAACAACACCACACTTGTGACGTTCTGATCCCTTTCCAGTGTTGTTTTCAACGTCGCAGGGTTCATCCTCTATGGCTTTCTTAGCATTATCCCAAGCGCCACCAGCATTTGACATGTATACAGCAAGAAGCTGTCCAGACACAATGATTCCACCAAGGAATCCGCCTAGGGCCTCAACTCCAAATAGAATAGCGACAATGAGTGGTATTGAAACCGTCAATGCTGCAAGTGAGACAAGCTCCTTCTGTGCTGCTGTAGTGGAGATATCTACAGCTCTATCATAGTCAGGTGTTTTTGTACCTTCCATGATACCCGGAATCCTGAACTGACGTCTGACCTCCATTACCATTTCTCCTGCAGCTCTTGTCACAGCCTTGATATTGACAGCAGAGAAGAGCCACGGAAGTGCTGCACCTAGAAGAAGACCAGCAAAGACTCGTGGGTCATCAAGGAACAGGTGGGATACTGGAGGATCCAGTTTCTCAAGTGCCACAACTACAAAACTATCGAACAGGCTGACCGCAGCAATGACTGCAGACGCAATGGCTACACCCTTGGTAATCGCTTTGGTTGTGTTACCAACTGCATCAAGCTCAGCCATTGTCTTCATCGCGAACTCATCGAAATCACCAGGTGATAGTTCGCCAATACCAGCAGCATTGTCACTGATAGGACCATAGGAGTCCATAGCAACATTGTTTCCAGTGTGTGAGAGCATTCCGATACCTATCAATGCAATCCCATAAAGGGTCCAAATGTTACCGTAAACAATGTCAGCAATTGTCACACCTGATGGGAGTATGGCTGCATTAATCACGAATGGTGCAATAGCAAGAGCAATGGGTGAGAAGAATAGAGCCCAAGCAATACCAAACGTAGTAACAATGACTACCAATGCTGCTACAGTTGACTCATATCCCGCAACGATACCAGAGAGTATGAAGGTAGCATGACCAGTATCCGCAGATTTCACAATCTCCTGGACTGGCGGTTTCTTCAATGATGTGAAGTAACTGGTGATTGGATTAAATGATACCGCTAGCATTACTCCAACAGCTATGAGAATTCCGAAGCGCAGGTCTCCAACATAGAACCAGGAGAGAATCAGTGTCAGTGTAATGGTGAAGATACTTGATGCTTCATATGATAGAAACATTGCTTTCTCTGCATAGACTGCTCTCTTCCTCAATAGCCTTGGCCACACAGGAACCATGATTGTCCCAATCATTGACGATATGACACCTATAGCTCTGACAAATAATGGGAAGACCACAACTGCCAGAGGTGAAAAGAATGGGATTATAGTGCCAACGCTTTCGAATGCTTCAAGCATGTCTAGATAAAGTACGATTGCCAGGATTAGAGCTGAAACAATTGTGACTTCATAGGATTCAAAGATGTCAGCAGCCATGCCTGCACAGTCTCCAACATTGTCACCAACAAGATCAGCGACAACAGCTGCATTTCGTGGATCATCTTCAGGAAGGCCTTGTTCTATCTTACCGACAAGGTCAGCACCGACATCAGCAGCTTTTGTATAGATTCCACCACCAACTCGCATAAAGAGAGCCAGCAATGTGCCTCCAAGACCGAATCCTAGAAGCGCGTCTGGTGCTGCAATTCCAAATATTATGAAGACGATAGTACCACCAAGCAGACCGAGACCATCAGTCAGCATTCCAGTAAAGGTACCACCTCTGTATGAGATTGTCAATGCGCGATTGTATCTGTTTTCTCCCTCTCGTGTAGCCTGCGCAACCCTGATGTTTGATTCAACAGCTATTCGCATACCAAGCTGTCCTACAATCAATGAGAAACTCGCACCTACAATGAATGCTATCGAACGACCGAGTCCAACGAGAAGCTTACCTAATTCTGGGGTCGCTGCAAAGAGACGTTCAGTTCCTCTCTCAGGAGTTGTTATATAAACGGTAAAGAAAAGAAGGACAGCCAGGACAAGGATGATATACTTTATTGTGTTTAATTGTCGGTGCAGGTAGGACAGTGCACCTTCCTTGATTCCATTCCAAACCTTCTGCATCTGCTCAGTACCTTTGTCCTGTTCAAGGACACCTTTTCTGAGCCACCAGGCATAAACGAGACTTACTATCGCGGCTGCAATAACGGTGAGAATCATCACTCGTTCAACGAGTGACATCTCTACCAAGAATGTCTCGAGTAATTGCATTTTGTCATTCACCACTTCAAGGGGTTCATAGCATCTCTCGAATGAGTGAAGCACGTGATAGTCAACTATCTCTCCCTTGTTGTTTCGTTTTCCGCAAAAACTGTCCCCTTTAAGGGTTACCTTACGACATCCTTTGAGTAAATGCGCAGTTCAGGAGATATTAGTATAAGCTCGTAAATGGACAAGCGACTGCATTCGTTTACAGACGAAAGAGAAGAGATGAATTAACGCCGGGGTCCTTGATGAATGATCCCTTCCAGGGGCATATCTTGAATGCAAGATATTATTTACCTCCAGTTGATACGGAACATGAAACGACAAAGAGAGGGGATCAAGTTGATGGATGACTTTGGACTTGAGAATGAGGATAAAGGATTAGATGACCAGATTCGATTACAGATTATCATAGGAATCATCGCAGTCCCACTTCTCAGTGTATCTTCTGTATTCACACATCTTGGTGCATCCTATATGTCGTGGAGTGACTATCGGCCTCTAGGTGATCTGCTCTATCTCATCGGACATCTTACAGGCATCTCAGGGTCAGCATTCCTCGTGGTGGGCACCATTGCCATCTTGAAGAGGAATGGAAGCAGCTTGGCTTGGGTGTTGGCTGCAGTCTATATTTTTGATTGGATTTGGCATTATGCCTATATTTATGCGATATTTCCAGGTGTAATGGGATTGGAAAATGTCAACGAAGTATTTGTCCTCCAAGTGATTGGATATGTCAGGACGTATTCGATTATTGCTGTTTTACTCTACGCATGGTGGAGTATCCATGATACGGTTTCATACCGCCCGGTGTACTATTCATATATCATCTATATCGCGTTGAGTAGAATCGTTTCATATATCGTGACTGGACTACTGTTTGGGTTTGGCTCGCACCAGATTTGGACTCCTGAAGAGGCATTTGCACTTTATATTCCAGACATTATAATTTCTTCAATTGGATATCTTATCCTGCTTCTGTTCTTCATAACCCAGTTCATTGACCATCGAAGAATAATCATTGAAGAGTAATTATTTCAAAAACAACAGAGGACATCGAGGCTTTAGAATAAAATGTGAAGGTGGTGATCTGAGTGAGAGATACACCATCTTGTATAGCTCTGCGTATCTTTCTTCGTTACGTATTTCCGAATCAGAAAGTCTCTCATAACAGCCTCCTTCCAATATCAAGCTACCAAATCAGAGAGGTAATCCCAAAGACAATTGAAGAACTTCGTAAAACCTAAAGAGCTATTTTAACTAATTAACATAGGTGAGTTTCGCAGATGAGTGAAAGGTCCTATCAACTTCTGGGTAGAACAATAACCATCTTCGGATTGTCAATATTGTTGATTTTAGTGGTTTGTAGTATGATCATCTTTGGATATGATAATCATCAAAACATTCCTCCTGATATTGTTATTTCGTCACAAGGCATTGCTATACTAGTTGGGTTCTTTTCGGTTGACCTTATTGTGACATGTGCAGGAATGCTAATTCTCAAGAAACACAGAAAGATGATACCCTTTTTTGCGAAATCTGGTGGACCAATCCATTCAGGCAAAGCTTGGACGAAAATTTCTGAACCAGATTTATTTCTCACCTCTTGTGGAATAGTGTTGTCGATTAACCAAGAATCAAATACAACATCGCATGTCGGATATAGAATTGTCACAGCAAAACGCGCTACATGCAGTGAATGTATTCGCAGAGAAGGCAGAGCAATAATGGAACCAGTCGCTCATAGTGGTGGAGGATAGATACCAAGTCGCACCATGTATTATCTCAGATTTGTACATTGAATATTGAAAAAGTGGTGGACCGAGCGAGATTTGCTCCGAGGTGGGGAAATCCCAACTCGCTTGAACTCGCGACCTTCTGGATGCAAACCAGACGATCTGCCAGGCTGATCTATCGGCCCACGTCTAACGAGAGGGTTTTCTGATGAGTGTTTTAACCCTTGCGCTCTCAACCATTTCTACGTAGAAGGGAAATATATTATTCATAGAAAATACTCATTACTATATCCAGAAGGGTCGATAATGTCGCCGCGACTTAGCAGAGCAGAGATAGCTGAAATTGGCATCTATGATTTCTTGGGATATATTGGTGCTTTCAACAGTCCATTCATTGGGGGAATGGAGGGAACTCGAAGGTTACTTGATAAATTGGACATAACATCACAGAGCGAGGTACTTGAGGTCGGTTGTGCATCCGGTTTCACAAGTTGCATGCTAGCGGAGGAATATAACTGCGCTCTCACTGGAATTGATCTGTCTGAAATCCTCGTGAACAAAGCCAGAGAGAGAGCTGAAAGGAAGAACCTCCCAAATACAAGATTCCTCGTTGCTGATGCTCTAGATTTACCGTTTGAAAATGACACCTTCGATTCGGTTTTTAGTGTCGCAGTAACTGCTCTGATTCCTGATAAGCTAAGAGTATTGCAGGAATATATGCGAGTCACAAAACCTGGTGGAAAAATTGGTACATTAGACCTCTTTGTGAAGGAAGGAGCACCAGATGAGGTTCGTGAGAAGTTCTATGGGATATTCATGGATATCCTTGGATCTGAGAATGAGATTATGAGCATCGATGAGTGGAATGCATTGTTTCAGCAAACAGGATTTCAAGACATCGAGGTTGAAGAGAATTATTCCAATGTATTTGAGATGCCAAAAAATAGAGGAAATGCAGCTGGTGCTACGCTCCGCCTTGCGTATCATATGATGATAAATGGAGCAGTCCGTGAAAGAGTCAGAAAATTGCTTGGAATGAGGAAGACAATCTCCTTGCGTTCAGAAGGAGAGTATGAGAACGTAGGGTATCTCATCTTTATGGCAAAGAAGCCAGAATTCACTATCTTTGAGTAGAGTAGTCCTCTCGCATAGAATCAAGCCAAAAAGGTGCCCCTTTCAGTTTAGATGCCTCCTCAATACTAAGCTCCTCAATCTTCACTTTAGAGAGATTATCAGGAATGATGCCACTCACACCTGCAGGATCTTCAATCACGAGAGTGAAAGGAAACTCACCCTCAATAGCACGATTCATATCTGCCAGAATCTGGGCACCCTTTTCTTTCTCTTTTGGTTTCTCAGCGAAGCTAATAGCAGTTTCAACAACTGACATTGTACGTTGAAGAATTCCTTCTACATTAGTGATGAATGATTCAGCTGCTGGTCCAGGTTCAACATCAATCCCAAATTCAGGAAGTCGGAAGGTTCCGGAACCGGACCGCACAACTCGAGATCGTAAGAGTTTCAGTTCATCAACATATAGTGTGAACCGAGTGGGTTTTCGCTGTTCTGCGGAGAATACATCGTTATGTGTGAAATTACATTCGGGGCACTCCATCGAAAACATAGCAAGCTCATTGAAGTAGGGAATGCTATAGAGCATGGAACGGACTATGAGATTTGCTTGACCGCAAGATGGACATACTATGCCATGCTCTTCTTTCTCACTCATATCAATCATCTCTGCGGATGTTAATCATCCTATAAGGGTGACCGTCGAGAACCTAATTGGTTGCTGAGTACATCACTAGAAATCTCAAAAGCATATGTATTCATCAAGAATACAGGGTCAGCAGAATAGATTTTCAGGATTTAGGGATGGCCACCAAGAAATGAGGAATACGCCCCATGGAGATTAATAGTATTTACATCATCAGACGCGATACCGGGGTGTGTCTATACCATAAGGATTTCACAGAATCCCATTTTGATCCACAGCTTTTGTCATCATTTCTTGTAGCCATGACATCGTTTTTTGACGAAGCAACCCGTTCAGTGACATCGCAGGCACGAGCTTTTGAAGGCACGCACTATAAGATAATCGTAGAATTTGGCGATTGGACTCTAGGTGCTGTTTCAACAAAGGAAGATACAGCTGCTACTCGAACGAAGCTAAAACGATTGATAGAACGATTTGAAGAGCAGTTTAATGTCTTAAGATGGGTTGATATTGATCTTGCGGTTCATACTCGATTTGAACCGAGTGTAATTGATGAATTC
>JBHLPA010000129.1:0-7080 GCA_048939935.1 Promethearchaeota archaeon
TGTCATATTAGGGGCATCCCTTTGTTCCAGCAACTTCGTGTGGTCTTCATGGCCACATGTTCGGATAGTTCTACGTCCTAAAAAACGATTCCGACCCAAAACCAAGTCTATGAAGTAGATTCGGAAACTGATTCCTTTAAAGGCTCAATTTGCTCAAAACCCATACTACGAAGAGATAATCTGATTATTGGGCCAATTATGAGCGCCACCGCTCCTCCAATAGTGACCTGTGGCAAATTTACAACTACAAGCTCTCCAAGAGCATAAGGTATACCGAAGAAAATCATCTCTGAAATGAAGTATCCTGTCAACATGAAGACAGCCCCAATGAGAACTCCTACAAAGTCCCACTTACTCCAACGAACATACTCCTTCACTTTAAAGCTGAAGAAGCCAACAGCCATTCCCTCAAGTCCTTTTGCAATAAAAGTGATTGGAATATAGAAAGTATAGCCACCTATTGCATCAGCCAAGGCTGATCCAACCCCTCCTGCAAAAAATCCACCAACAGGTCCTAAAAGAAGACCACCGAGCATCACCATGGTGTCTCCAAGATTGAAATACCCCCCTGTCCCAGGGTATGGAATCCGGATTACAAAGGTCATAACTGTTGAAAGTGCGGTCATTATAGCAAGCAGAGTAATGTTGACTGCAGTGTTTTTCCCTACTGGTCGAAAATACTCAAGCTCCATTCTTATTCACTTTCCACAATACCTATACTCAACCCGCAAGGAGGATGCATATAACCTTGAGCCTATGAGTACAACCTCTTGATGAATACTGATAACGGGCTTAACCGCAGCCTTTTAACACAATAAATACAACATCGTTTTGTGCGCAGACTGATAAATCGGCTGAAGCACTAACTGATTAGAGGTAGGGAATAATGTCTAAAAAATGGATCCAGACTGATGATTGGAAGAAAGAGAAACATGTACCTGTGATTGAAATAAAAAAGGTTGAGGATGGAAAAGCCTTTGTGAAAGTAACTGTCGGCAAAGAAATTCCACATCCAAACACTACAAGTCATCACATCAAGTGGCTTGATCTTTTCTTCTGGCCTGAAGGAGGAAAATTCCCATATGAAATCGGATACTGTACTTTTGACCATCACGGTGAAAGCACAGAAGGTCCGGATAGTGTTGGAATCTACAGCGAGCCTATTGCTAAGTTTGTCTTCAAGACTGACAAACCGGGTACCTTGATGGCTACGTCATATTGTAGCATTCACGGTCTCTGGAAGAGCGAAAGTGACCTCAAACTCTAGACCTCACGAATGTATCGGGTTGAAATGGGCCTACTTGAGTAGTGCCCATCAACATTTTCTTTCTTACTTGATTCTCTCAGAGCGCATTTCTGAGAGACCTTTCATCTCATTCAACGATGACGCAAAACGTCGTTCACATTCATTTGATGAAGTGCGTATTATGGAAGCAACATAGACACTTCATGCTGGTTTTTCATCGCTCTATCCATCAGAACGCATAATCCAAGTGACCAATTCAGAAGTCATTTGATTCTCGTTCAAAAATTCCTCTCGATAGCTTGGTCGCTTGAATGCAAGCAAAATATTCTGCATTCCGGGGTCAAAACCAATGATTCTAACAGCTCTTTCTAGTGCGTTTGGCCTGAAGGCAATAGCTGTAAGCAGTAGTGCTAATCCAAAGAAACCCAAGTACAGAAATGACCATGGAGGGATTGGACGGCTTCGTGAGATTCTATCGCCGATTATTAGAAGGCTAAAAACTACAAAGGCCATAAGTAAGCCATCAACAACTAAACATAGTGACTGGTATCGGTCAGTTCCTGCATCTGGGTCCGCATGTTCATCACAGACCTGAACCGGGAGCACTTTCATCTCTGGTTGGTTAGTTTTTCGTCTAGATGAAACATAAGGTCCGTAGGGATATTGCCATGTACGTCGTAGATATTGTTTCCCAGTCTTGGCAATCTTCAATCGTGCAATTTTGGTGGCGGGAGCACCGCAGACAGGACATGTCTTAGGAAATCGTAACTTTTGTAAATCCACCTTGACAAGTGGTTCATCAAAATACTCCTTCCTAGGGCTCAAAATAAAATCCCCAGTTTCTAGCTCTTATGTGATTGAGTAAAGAGTGTATCGAACACTGCTATTTCTGGGACATCTTTATCTTCAACTACCTATATGTTGAAAATATGTACTTTGGAGAAAAGGTTCGTCTCAGGGCATTGGAGATGGATGATCTTGATATCATTATGAAGCATTGGAACAACCTCGAGATACGTCAGTATCTGCACAATCAAACACCAATGTCTAGACATGCTGAGCGCCAGTGGTTGGAAAGATCAACCACAATGGATCCGTGGAAAGATGGAGGGATGACACTCGCAATCGAGGAGAAGGAAACAGGAGCATTTCTTGGTACAGTGAGTCTCTTCGATATCTCAAAACAAAATAGACATGCTGAGTTTGGAATAGCTATTCACAACCCACAGAATCTCGGAAGGGGGTATGGTACTGATGCAACTCGTGTTATGCTCTGGATTGCATTCCATATCCTTGGACTCAACAGTGTGTGTCTAATCACACTAGACACTAATGAACGTGGGCAACGTGCATACAAGAAAGCAGGATTCAAAAATGCAGGAGTCTATAGGCAGGCTACGTTTGTTAAGGGAGTCTTTCATGATTTCATTATAATGGATATTCTCAAGGAGGAGTTTTTCGAGCAGTATCCTCCAGGAACAGAGATTGGTGAGCCTTGAATGGTTAGAGAGCGAAACACAACAATCAAAAAGAAGGCTTTACGTCAACCCGCCTAGTTATCTCCCGAATCTTTTAAGGAGACATACCTGATGCCTGACGCGACTCTCCAAGACCGTGCAATCAACACAATTCGTTTCCTTTCTGTTGACGCAATTCAACGTGCCAATTCAGGGCACCCAGGAATGCCAATGGGTGCTGCTGCAATGGCTTATGCATTGTGGACCAGACATCTTCGGTTCAATCCAAAGAACCCAGATTGGTGGGACCGAGATCGTTTCATTCTCTCAGGCGGCCATGGATCAATGTTACTCTATTCATTGTTGTATTTGACCGGCTATGACATCACGTTAGATGACATCAAGGACTTCCGACAATTAGGATGTAAGACTCCAGGGCATCCTGAAAACTATTGCACACCAGGAGTTGAAGTGACTACTGGGCCACTTGGACAGGGACTTGGAAACTCTGTGGGTATGGCAATAGCTGAAGCCCATCTAGCTGCGGTGTTTAACAAACCAGACCACAAAATCATAGATCATTATATCTACGCCATCGTTACGGATGGAGACCTAATGGAGGGCCTATCCTCAGAGGCAGCATCTCTTGCGGGACACCTTCGTCTTGGAAATCTAATCCTCCTATATGATGACAACTACATCTCAATTGACGGAAGCACTAACTTGGCTTTTACTGAGAATAGAGGAGCAAGGTTTGAGGCTCTTGGATGGCACATCCAACACGTAGAAGATGGGAACGATGTTGAGGCTGTAGACAAAGCCATTGCAAACGCAAAGAGAGACCCTCGCCCATCGTTGATTCTTTGCAGGACACATATTGGTTATGGACTACCAAACAAGCAGGACACTGCTAAAGCACATGGAGAACCTGCGGGTAAGGAGGAACTGGAAGGAGCCAAGAAAAAACTTGGTTGGCCCCTTGAACCTCTGTTCTATGTTCCCGATGATGTTCTAGAATTTTACAGGAAAATCGGAGAAAATGGGGCAGAGATTGAAAAGGAATGGAAGGAGAAATTTGCAGTCTATAAGGAGTCATATCCTGAGTCAGCATCTGAGTTCAAACGTAGAATGAAGGGTGAACTCACGAAGGGATGGGACAGTGACTTACCAAGTTTTGAAGTTGAAGATGGGCCACTAGCAACACGAGTTGCTTCAGGCAAGACGATAAACGCACTTGCGCATAGACTTCCTGAGATGATTGGAGGTTCGGCGGACCTCACACCTTCTAATAAGACATGGATTGATGACAGTCCATCATTTCAAGCTGATTCAAGGACTGGACGAAATATTCACTATGGTGTACGCGAGCATACAATGGCTGCCTGCGTCAATGGACTAGCGGCCCATGGAGGGGTGATTCCGTTCGGCGGAACATTTCTCATTTTTTCTGACTATATGCGCCCTTCAATCCGTCTGTCAGCCCTCTCAAGACATAGAAGCATCTGGGTATTTACTCATGACAGTATCGGTCTCGGAGAGGATGGACCTACACATCAACCTGTTGAGCAGTTGGCATCATTAAGAGCTATTCCTGACCTTGTAGTGATTCGTCCTGCAGATGCAAATGAGGTAGTCGAGGCATGGAAGTTAGCGATTGAAAGAACCTCTGGTCCTACCCTTATGGCATTGACACGGCAGAAAGTACGAGTCCTGGATCGAAGTAAATATGCACCTCAATCGGGATTGAGAAATGGTGCCTATGTGCTTGCGGATTTAGGAGAGAAACCTGAGATTATTCTCATGGCGTCTGGATCTGAGGTCCAATTGATTGTTGAAGTTGCTGAGAAACTGCATAATGAGGGTATCAATGTTAGAGTTGTTTCATTCCCAAGTTGGGAATTATTTGAGAGTCAGAGTAAGGTGTATCGTGATTCTATTATTCTCCCAGAAGTGAAGACGCGTCTTGCTGTTGAGGCAGGAGTTTCACAAGGTTGGAAGAAGTGGATAGGGGATAGTGGAGATATGCATTCAGTGGAGAAATTCGGTAGGTCGGCGCCTTCACAGGTGGTCTTTGATGCATATGGATTCACTGTGGAAAACATCCTCAAAAAAGCGCGAGAATTACTTGAAAAATGATAAATCCATAAAAAGGATATTAAGCATTCATAAACCTTTGAACATAAAATAAAATGACAATAGACCTTATTTGTCAGGCATATTTTGTTTGCTATTCAAGACTCCTTTAATAATAATAATTCGCGGATTTTCTTGGTGATTCAGTGGAAATCTACAAGAAAACATCACTCGCACTCTTTGCCCTCATGTTGATGGGAATCGGAGTGCCACTTGCAGCCGCGCAGAGCACTGGGATACTATACCAATATTCTGCTGGAATGGTATCACTTGAAACGGATGACATCGCCATCAAAGTGACAGGCAACGACCAAGCCCCGCACTTCCATTGGTGGGATCCGAACACTCCAGACGTTGACTATCATGTCATGTTCGTCAGGATGTTTGAAGCGAATGACACCAACGATGATGGAATCTATGAGAATGGAACTGACATTATGATTGGAGCTCCATTTGCTCTACCTACTACCGGTTGGGTCTTTAGTGACTTTGAAACTGTGGATGAAGATGGTAACACTACTGAAGTGCATTTCAACTTCACCACAGAAGCCACATTCGATCCTCGTCCGGAAGGCACTGGGATGGACTATGGTCAATTACCCAGTTTACCAGCTTTCGATGTGAACGTGAGTATCAATGTACACATCTACCTTGAGAATCCAGGCGAGTTCAAGTTCGATCTTATTGTTGAAGGTTGGAGCTGGACCTATGAGAATTCTCTCCTCGTCCTCATGTTCACAATAACTGAGAGTGCACATGGACAGGCTCAGGGTGATACGGACCCATCAGGATTCCATAAGGTTGGCACCAAATTCCAGTTCGAGAATGGGTACTTCGAGTATGAAGATACCGCCCTTGCAGCTAACAATACCTTGCAGGTCAGAGCTAGTTTTGGCGAGTCCCCAGGAGAATACTCAGGTAATGCAGTCTATCTCTCCTTTGAGAACTTCGGTGATGACACTCTTGAGTACGATCCTATACTCGGTGTTAATCCCTCCGAACCCGGTCTTGTCCTAGACCCAATGACTCTGGGCATTGTTGCTGGAGTCGCAATCATAGTTATTCTGGCTCTCGTAGTTGCCCGAAGACGCTAATAGTACACCACACTTTAGAGGGGGCAGTCTTTGCCTCCTCAACTCTTTTTTTCAACCTTTACTCAAGATAGCTATATTAGAGAACCTTCTGAGCCAACCACGCACAGTACAAGCTGTTCCATAAATGACATAGACAACGACCTAATCGAGGCTCAGATATCCATGAACAACGATTTCGAAGACATTCGCCTGTTAGACAACTTTTACCAGACCAGCTCGTACTTTCCTATGCCGGTTGTACTAATCAGTACACTCTCAGACGTGGGAAAGACAAACTTAGGACCATACTCATTATGTTTTCCACATCTGGTAGCAGAAAGATATGCTATGATGTTGATTTGCCGCGAAGACAGTAACACTGCAACCAACATCAAGCGAACAGGAGTCTGTGCCATCAACTTCATCCCTGATGACAAGAAGTTCATAAAGAACTGTGTTGAGCTTGGATGGCCAGGTGACACCACACCGGAGAAGATGAAGAGAAGTATCTTCACACTTATCCCCTCTATGCGTCCTGACAGTGGCAATGGGGAAAATTACCCAGATATAGTGGAGGAATCCATTCAGATCTTCGAATGCACTTGGGATAGGACATCTCCGCATCGACTAATTGATGGCTGTGACAATTTCGTGCTCAATGTTGACCACATCTTCATGAAGAAGAAGTACAAGGAGTCCATTATTCGCGGGTTTGGCGATGGAAAGGAGTTTCCAGGATTACCAGTGGATTTTGGGTTTCGTGATAATCTGTTTTTCTGGTTTGC
Source organism: Promethearchaeota archaeon (assembly GCA_048939935.1). Taxonomy (GTDB): domain Archaea; phylum Asgardarchaeota; class Thorarchaeia; order Thorarchaeales; family Thorarchaeaceae; genus SMTZ1-45. The sequence goes on from JBHLPA010000129.1 coordinate 6,695, forward strand.
AGAAACTAAGAAACCCTACAAGATTCGAATCCCTGAGGACAGGGGAACAACCCTAAACACCATCACCTATGCAGCCAAACGGTTCGATCCGTCGGTAACGTGGGATGATGCAGCCTGCGAGATGATCATGAACGTTCCGAGAGTCTTTCTGAACAGGGTGTTCAATGGTGTAGTAGAACAAGCCAAAGCTGAGGGTATAATTCACATCACTCCAGAGTTCATGGCGAAGGTCAGGGACAAGAGAAACGAAGAGAAGGAAAACTAACCCGTAATATACATAAAAAACGAGGAGCAGATTTGCCACATAAGACGTAAGAGTTCCTACTATTGTTTCTCAAGATTACGTTTATACCATAGGTACCTGTAGCTCTCTTGAAACCCACATT
>JBHLPA010000130.1:0-2272 GCA_048939935.1 Promethearchaeota archaeon
CCTGGAGTTGCTTCCACGGTTACATTGATACCTTCGTCAAAGGTTGTTTCTCCTTCTTCCACCCATGTAAAATGATAGGTGAATTCATCATCTAATGCTACACCCCATTGAAGTCCATCTGATGTTGCGGCCGCAACAGGAGAGATGAGGAACATAGCAATAAATGACATAACTAGCACAATCTCAAGCGTGCGTTTCATTCTAATCTCCTAAACCCGCGTCTGCGGTTCATGTCTTTTGAAAAATTGAACACAGAAAAAGGCTTTGTGGATATACGGGTCAGAGGGGCAGAGTTTTCAATGCAAAAGGTATGGTCGTGAGTAGGTGGAGAAGCTGTATCTTGAATTGACCTTTGACGATCCAATTTTCGATGCACACATTCACGTGTTTGATACCGAGTCACTAGACCTGCTTGTTGAGATTGGAGAAGAATTTGGAGTCAAGGAATCGCTTCTCATCTGCCACAGCCTTGGCGCAAAGAAGTATGCAGAGAAGAAATTCCCAGGACGGTTCATATTTGCAAAGTATTTCTCTGGTGCTATGAGGTTTCGTGGTGGATTGGAAATGATAATCAAGGAAATTGCTACGCTCCGAGATGAGGGATATCATTTAGCGAAAATGCAATCAGCACCGTTGATGAGGGGAAGAGCAGCAGCGAGTCCAGAAGAACTCAGGATGGATGATGACCATATGGCACGGATGTTTGATGCCATGAAAGATGAAGGGATTCCCTTCCTCCTACATCTATCAGATCCTGATACATACTACGCAAAGAAGTACACCGATAGATCAATCTATACTTCGAAAGAGAGAGACCTCGAAGAACTAGAAGGAGTTCTCAAACGACATGCATCAATGAAAATTCAATTGGCACACTTTGGAGCTCAGTCAGAGATTCATCGACTTGACAATCTGGGAAGATGGTTTGATACATATCCGAATTTCATAATTGACACCAGCTCCGCAAGGTGGGTGTCACGAGAACTGAGTAAGAATCCTGAGAGGGCTAGAGAGTTCATTATCAAATATCAAGACAGGATTGTCTTTGGAACTGATTGTGTCACGAGGGGACCTGACCGTGATTACTATGTTGGTAGATACTTAGCTTTGAGGCTATTGCTCGAAACTAATGTTGTGCATAGACCATTACCTTTCACAGATGCAGACACCGTCAATTCAGGAGGGACCTTCATAAACGGTCTTAATTTACCGAAGGGTGTTCTTCAGAAGATCTACTGGCAGAATGCTAAGGACTTCTATGAGGAGTTTATGTAAACCTTAGAAGATAATTGATAGACATGTCAACGCCCCATCACACTTCTCGAACTCACTCATATCGAGGCGAATAACCTCAAATCCAGCTTCTTCCACAAGACGAGATGAGTTCTGATGTTTGGCAGACATGAGGACAACATTCCCAATTGTTAGAGTGTTTGCTGAACGTGTTTCACCTTCAGGTAACACTATCTTTGTAAACGGCTCAAGGATTGGATGGTCAAGATAACGAGGATTGACGATTATTGTGTTCTTGTCGAGGTAAGTGACATGACTCTTGAGGTGCATGATGGTCGGGTCTTCAATTCGATGGACTGGTACCTTTAACCAATAGTCCATCTGAGATGCCCCATCATGATTCGTCCTCTTAGTGATACCAACCAACAAAGATTCGGGAAGGTGGATGACATCCCCACCCTCCAAGGTCCCAGGTTGTTCGACTGAACGGACCTCTTTACTCTCAGAGAGAACCTCTTTGATCTTATCACTTTCTCCTCTACGGCTATCCTTTGCCATTCGTCCAATAATGGCTCGATCTTTATGAACGACGACCGTATCCTCGACAAAACATGCATCAGGTCGTTCTTCGTCTGGTTTCAGTTCTATCAATTCGACTCCAAGACTTTCTAGTGTTTGACAGTAGTTCCCATGCTGCTCAAGAGCTAGGTCAATGTTTACTGTGTGATGGAGTGGATGTTCAGAGATGCATTCTCTGAAATTACGACTTGGTGGACGAACTATGGCTCGCTTCTTCATGTTCTACATGTCCTTCTTCCGTTTCTTTTTACTGGGTGCGAGAAACTCCATTAACTGGATTTGCTCAAACGGCCCAAGTCGCCATCCCTTGCCTTCAGGTTGTCGTTCAACAATTCTCTCTCGTTCTAGATTCCGAAGGTGATAAAGAACTGTATGAGCAGTAACATCTACTTGCTTAGCTATCTCAGCCGTCGTGATCCAAATACTGGAATCAAGTAATTTGATTATCGCACTTCTAGTG
>JBHLPA010000130.1:2282-7039 GCA_048939935.1 Promethearchaeota archaeon
TCATGCTAAGATATGCAAGTCGATTGATGCTCAGAAATCTCACCATGAAAAAACAATACTCAACCAACTAAGTGTTTTCTGGTGCATAGTATGTTATTTGAGCTTCTGTCCGATTAGATGCTTGAAAGCTGCTGGCTCATTGCCTTCTGAAATTGGACGTATGCGGTATTCTGAATATGTGTGACTCAACTTTGCGGCAACACGAGTGCCCATGAGTTTCGTTAAGATTTCAGCATTCTTTCCCCTCCAGAGAAAAACAGTCTTGTTCTTATGATCCACAAAGACCAAGACTTTGTTAGTATCCACCTCAACGATTTCACTCTCAGATTCAATCATTCTGGCTTCTGAGTCAATCTCGAAAGCTTCAACCATCCATTTCAAACCTCAAGGACGAGTCGATGTTTAACATTCTCGTACGAAAGCGCTTATGAGGCTTTTTCAGTGGTGTCACTGGTCCGACATAGCTTTAATTATGCCGTTCGGGAAATGAATTCAGCCACTAAGTTGGAATTGAACGGTAAGAGTGGATACTCAGTGTCTGAAGAGAAACGGTCTACAATCAAGTTCATTGACAGAGGGGCTCGAAAGATTGACATCAATCTAGGAGGTCTTGAGGTTTCCTTCCCATTGAATGCCATTCCAGACATGGTCTATGAAGCAATTTTGAACACCCTTGAAGGTTCTCAAGACATAGATGAAAAGATTCATCGACTATATGATTCCACCCTGATGAAACCCACAGTATCTTCACAAAATATCAGTGGTATATTCCCAATTAATTCTGCAAAGAAGCTAGTTCGGCTAACGCTCACAGATGAGGCTCTTGAGGACATGATTCTTGAGATTGAAGGAGCAGAACTTTCTTTTCAAGGTCGACCGTTCAACGAAACAGTTGAGGAACGAGTTGAACTATATCAGAATCTAATGCTTGATGATAAGAAGATTGACAGGTTTCGTCTTGGTGCTGTTGAGATGTACGGGGATGTCACCTATCAGAACATCCTACGAGACCCTCGTGTAACATTGATTTTCTCCTGGACTCAGAAGGAAGTTCCAGAAGCCCAAAGTTACCAGGTTAATTGTATTGCCGAAGTAGTACCACCTGGAGATCCCTTCTTTAGATACATGAGGATCATGAGACGCTTGTTCAGCTCAAGACTTCTTGATCTACGTGGCACTGAGGATTACATCTGTGCTTACAAGTTCTGGGTCTGTGAGAGTAAAGAAAAGTCACTGCAGGAACGTGCAGGATATGCGATACTCTGATCAATAGTTTGTGACACGTAACAATTTTTCTGGAAGTTCTTCTATGGACGCTATGTCAAGGACCACACCATGCGCTTTTTTGGCTAGGCTATCAGCAGCATTAGGATTGTATGAGGATTTTGGAACAATGATTACCATCTTTATTCCTAGAGGTTTCATGCGTTCAGCTAGTTGCTCGCAGACAGCTTGATCACTAAGGTACATATCGGTTGAGAAAATGAATATCTTCTCTTTTGCACGAGTGTCCTCAAAGTTTTGGAGAGCGAGTTTCATTGACTCGGCGCCCCCGGTGCCACCGCCAGCCCGTGCCTCAAGGAGGTCTGCTGCTACTTTGTCAATTGAGACGTTTTTCTCATCCATTCTCTTGACAACATGGGTCACGCTGTCAAAGAGGACAACTCCAAAATCATCACGTTTTATTCCATATAGTCCAGCCATAACAGAAATTGCTAGCATACCAAGTTTCTCTGCTGAGTTCATTGACCCACTCTTGTCAAGTGCCCAGTAGAATGCTCGATGGCCTTGATAGGTTTCGGTAACAAGGAAGTCTGAGGTCTCAAGAATTCTGAAGTTTGTACGACCTTGAGAGAGCAGTGAGTCAATAGTTTCCTCCAAATTGATAAGGTCCATATCGTCACCAATTTTGAAAGGCCGCACTGTTGTTGACTCTTGAATTCCTCCAAGCATACTGCTGCCCATTGTCTGCCTTGCGTACCTCATACCTAAGTCGATCAAGAGTCTTCTAGCAATCTCTCGGAGCTTGTGTTTGAGCTCATCTGGAAGTTGGTCACGGTAGGTATACCAAATCCGAATTATGTTCGTCGCTGGACCACCAAGGAGCCCTCCAAATGCCATGTCTGCACGACTCTTGTCAAATTGCTGACCTCCAGCACCAGGACCAGCACCCATTCCTTGATTTCCGTATCTCCTAGCTCCATACCCAGGACTTCCTGTTCCTAGTGCAGCATGAAGGTCCTCATGGGCTACTGCCCCCAAAGCGCTCTGGTTTCCACGCTCTGCAGCCATATCAGCCAGCTGTCTGAGCTGTTGATTAGAAAGTCCAGCAGCGGACATCAGATTATGAAGTCTGTCAAAATCGGAAACACCGGCTTCAATCAGTTTCTTTATGACCTCAAATGATGGATTCAAAAGTTCAAGAATCTCTTCTTCTGTCATTCCGAGACGTTCGCCTGCTTTTCGTATCGTCTCCTTAGAAGGTACCTGTCCCATTCGAGAGAGTTGTTTCACGGTATTCCGAAGATGAGTCTTTGTGGGAGAAGTTTCAGTTGCGGCATCTGCCAGTTTCTGCATTGCCTTACTCCATTCTTCTCTCGTGTGATCAGTTGGCAACTCTGAACTCATTGTCATGCCTTGAGCAACAGCAGATCGCAAGAAGTCAGATGGTGAAGAGCGTGCATTTGCATCTTGAATTGTATCTTCCGTTTCCTTGTCAAGCAGACTGTCCCAGTTCTCGTTGTCGCGTGCGGTTTGTGAGAGCTGCCGCATGTCCACATTATTATGACCACCATTGTCGTACTGCGCATCGTAGGCTTCCAAGAGGTCATCCATGATGTCTGTCCCAGTATTTTTCTTGATCTTCTCGGCGAATGCAGCAGCATCGCTGAGAGAATATTGAGCTGGAGCATTCTGAATGTGCTCGTTTATATTGTCTGGCAATCGTTTCAATTCTGCAGCATAGTCTGCTACCTCACTCAGATCAGACAGATTATCCTGGAGGGTTTGATCAAGTGACTCTCTTGTCTTTTCATCAAGGGTGTCCATTTCCTCTATGTGCCGAAGTGCACGAGCAGCGGTTGTTGTATCACGCCCAGCGAGGTTGGAGAATTCTTCCTCGACATCGTTGTCTCCACGGAGAGCCTTTCCAGCCACCTGCTCAGCTGCATTGGATGACTCACAGACTCCATCAAGGACTTGAAGTACATCAGAATTCTGGATGTCGGTGGATGTGAGTACTCCAGTTTTGTCAAGTAGTTGAGCTCCGGCAGTCTCCCTGAGCTCTTGGTCACTAGTTATGCCACGAAGTACGATATCACCGTCAGTGAGGTAGTCAGTAGCAGCTTCATAGAGCTGTCGATCTCCATTTTTATGAAGCTCCTGCAGGTAATCATAACCAGCCTGCACCTTGTCTTTCTTGATTACTTTAGCGAGCTCCTGCTCCCGTCGAATCTGATCCATAACCTTCTGGAGTGCATCGGATTGCTTCTTGGCTGCTTCTTTTACAGCCTCTGCTTTTTCCTTATCACTTAGTTTAGGCCGCTCAACCTTCTCACGTCCGAGAAGAATATCCTCTGCAACTTCCCTCGCAATATCCTGGTCAGGAGGATAAGTAGTAAACACTGCTGCTTCAAGGAAATCTTCGAGCGTCAGTTTACCATTCCTGAAGTATCTCGCAGAGAGAAGTTGTGGAATTGATTGGGTCTGTCGAACACTCGGTTTCTTAGCTACATCCTTTCGAACTCTCATTCGTTTCGTGAACTCATGTGCAAATGGAGGGGCATTACTAGGGATTGGATTAATCTTTGGCTGAGCCGCCATCTCGACTAACTCCCGAGAGTTCTCCTCACTAATGAGTTGACAGCAGGTTCAGGGTCTATGCCTGGTCTGAATCTCAATGCTCCCACCAGCACATACGTTGCCGCCTTCGATAATGTGGAGTGTGTGATGGCCTTCTCTTTTTTCCTCTTGGTCATTTCAGCTGCTAATCGGGAAATGGATATCCCAGCTCGGATACTAGCTGGAACCTCAATATCAGTATTCACTCTAGTGGATGAAACAAGCCCATAGACCTTCTCCAGAACCGCATCTGACAGTTTATACTCCGGGCAGTTCATCTTCACGATTTCAATTTCTGTCTCTTTCCTTGGATATCCTAGTCTGATCCAAACTCTGACTCGGTCTCTCAAGGCCTCGCTGAGTCTATGTGCACCGGACATCTCCTCCGGGTTCATGGTGAGTACCGGGAAAAATCCTTCATGTGCTCGAATTCGACCAAGTCGTTGGACATTAATGGAACGCTCCTCAAACGGGTCCAACAATGAGTTCTGAACGTATTCACTGAGTCGGTTCCCCTCATTGAGTCCAAACACTCCTCCATAGACCATGCTCTTCAAAAGTGGTCCGGGCTCGAACGCCTCCAATGTGAAGCCCTTGTTTAGCACTATGCTTGGATTGAACGCACCTGTCAGATGTGAGGGTCTCACGCCTTCGTCCCCTGTGATCCAGTAGAGCTCTCTTCCACTCCTCTCAGCATATGCCCGTAGTAGGAGGGTCTTCCCTACACCAGGCGGACCTATGATCCCGGGGATCAAATTTGCGTTCTCACAATCAGTGAGTACTCCGAAAGCATCCGCATATTGCTCTTTGATGACGATTCTGACCTCTTCAGAAACAGCAGCCTTAAGTCGTTCATCAAAAGCCTCTTGGAATTTTTTCATCTCGCTCTGCAACACAATGCCCCCATTGTAAGTACT
>JBHLPA010000131.1:0-7037 GCA_048939935.1 Promethearchaeota archaeon
TCGTTCTGCGAAAGACCCTCAAATTTCTGCAACAGCATTATACTATCTCGGAGTTTCAAATGAACTTGAGGGAATAACTGGGAAGTTCTTCAATCTCACAACCGAAGTAGAGCCTGCACCTCCCGCATTGGACAGGGAAATAGCAGAGGAGCTTTGGCACAAATCGATAGAGATGGCTGGTTTGGAATGAGCGAGAACAATCATCGAACCATCATTGTTGGAGCAGGCATGGCTGGATTGACCGCAGCTGTGTATCTAGCACGAGCAGGACATAATGTCCTTCTACTTGAGAAGAACAAAGAATGTGGCGGACTCCTTAATTCATTCAGCCGAAACGGATTCACATTTGATGCAGGTGCAAGATCAATACTAAATGCAGGGGTAATTCATCCTATGCTCAAAGAACTCGGAATCGAGCTTGAATTCCTTGAGAGCCCCGTATCAATAGGAATCGAGAACGATGTCATCAATCTATCTCCGGAAACCGGCCTGGATGACTACAAACGATTGTTAGAGAAATTGTATCCTGAGAGTGTCAACGATATCGACAAGATTGACTCGAAAATCAGAGCAATAATGAAAGATATGAGGATTTTATACGCTATCGATAACCCCAACTTTAGGGAACAGAAAGACGGAGCCTACCTCAGACAACTCCTAGGCTGGTTGCCGAGATTCCTGCCTGTCTTACGTCGAATGAGTCAACAGAACGAACCCGTTGAATCTTATTTAGAAAAACTGACCTCAAATCAATCCCTCATCGATATCATCGCCCAACATTTCTTCAAGAAAACACCAAAATCTTTCGCCTTGGGTTACTTCTACTCCTATACCGATTACATATACCCAAGGGGAGGCACGGGTGAGTTGCCAAAGGCATTAGTTAAGAGAATCACTGAATTGGGAGGAAATATCCAGACAGAAACTGAAATAATTGAAGTCAACCCTTCGGAAAAGATAGTGAAAGACAAGGATGGTAACACGTATTCATATGATGCTCTCATCTGGAGTGCTGACTTGAAGACATTATACAAAATACTAGACACAGATGAGTTGGATGAAGAGGTTTCTGCCAAGGTGTTAGAAGAAAAGGAGCTTCTTCTCTCAAAACGGGGTTGCGATTCTGTTTGTTCTCTGTTCATCGGTGTAGATATGCCCTTGGAGGAATTTAGCTCCATTTCAAATGGACACTTCTTCTATACGCCATCGAAAGAAGGTCTTGGTGAAGTACACTGGTCGGAACTCGATTCTTTGCTTGGAAATTTTGAAACTAGATCAAAGGATGATGTTCTACAGTGGTTGGACAAGTATTGTAAATTAACGACATATGAGATTTCGATTCCCACTTTCAGAGACCCCACACTTGCTCCTGAGGGCAAAACGGGTTTGGAAATAAGCATGCTCCTTGAATACGATTTAGTGAAAAAGGTCGAGGAAGCCAATTGGTATGAAGAATTCCGAAACGAGGTAGAAAACCGCATGTTGGATACTCTTTCGAATTCCATCTATCCAGGTTTGAGAGACAAAGTTATCTTTCAAACATCTTCAACTCCGCTCAGTATTGCGAAGGCGGTAGGCACTTCAGAGGGAGCCATCGTGGGTTGGTCGTATCTATCACCTGTTCCCGTTGTACACGAACTACGTAAGATTTCGAGCTCGGTTAAGACACCGATTCCAAACGTGTACCAAGCAGGACAATGGGCGTATAGTCCGGCGGGTATACCTACAGCAATCATTACCGGCTGGAATGCTTCCAAAAATGCAATGAAGACCAAAAAATGACCCATTTGGAGTGTTTGGGTTTGATTCAATGCCACATGAAGCTTATTACGAAAAACTGCTAAGATATCAATCAAGGAGATTGAATGCAACCAAAAAGAAGGACAAAATTCGCCACAGCATCTCTACTTATTGTATTGATGCTTATCGTGATTGTTTCCATTCAAGAGAACAGGACACCAGTAGCAACCTACGAACTCATTCCAAGTGGATTTATGAATGAAGACGAGAGTATAGAGATTACAAGTTTTCCACAGTCCTCTGTTTCTTCCGCCCTTCTTCTTAATGAATCCGTGTTGGGTCCTGATTCCATCTGGGTCGAAGACAGTTCAAGATGGATGGATGATACTCATTTTTACAGGCAGATTCCTGTTCCAACAATAAATGTGTCAACAATAACTCTCAGTTTGTCTGCGTTTGTTGTAATGGGACCAATTGAGCTGAATTTGAGATATCATGATTGGCCCTATGATATCAGTGTTAGTGGGTCTACAGGTGAAACCCTAGAGATCACTAGAGATGTAACACCTGACGATTTGATTGGAGAAGGACTAACATGGATCGATATAGGTCTAAACTCTACAGATTGCAGTGTGATAGATCACCTCTACTTCAGCATTAGTCTAGAGTTTACGACAGATATGTTTCCTGTGACAATCGATCTTCAAAGAACAAATGGAGACAGTCTCTTCGATCTACAGGAGTTCTACTCTATTTTTCACACCTATGACAGACCGTATGTACAACTTGACGACTACGAATTCTATGTCAGTCAAGTCAATGATACCATCTTCTTGCCGGCTGGTGTCTACGCCCTATCTGTCAAATGGGTGAGCTACCAACATTCTTTTGGCAATATCATTGTTAACAATGAATCTCTCAGTTTAGAATTAGGAATAAAGACAGTTCGTCTTGATGTTGAATCATTGCAAAAAATACCCGGCTTGGCAATTTTTATAGAAAGGTCATCATTAGAACACTTCTATCAAGAAATTTTTGTTGCAGATGAACCATCGTTTTACTTCCCATCAATGGTTTATATGTCAATCTCAGTACGAGGAGACATTGATGGTTACTATTGGCCTCATCATTTCTCGTTCTATGTCGAGAACTATGAGAATCAAAACATCACCCTTTTTGTGAGTGAAAATTGGATAATGGTCGGAAATATTGCTTTCACACCTGGCAGGTTTGTTATGTTGATTGGATTGGTGTCAATATTCATACTCACAACAGTGATATCAAGAAAGAAATTGCTTACCAGCTCAATCTATCTTCCCTTCCTCCTCCTATTCATTGGTAACACACTGCCAACATATAGCCTCTATCAAATCAGAAATGAGATGCCCCATAGAATTCCCATTTACTCTGAATATCTTGTCACTGACACCGTAAGTCCAGGCATATTAACATCGATATCAGGCATAGATGGTTCAGCTATAATAATATCAGATGCAGGCTTTGAAGTTGCATTCCAGATTGGATTTATTTCGTTCGCACTATTACTCGTTGTCTTCCTCACTGTAATCTATGAGTACCTAAGAAAAGAACAGGATCCAGCGACATCAAATTTTCCAGTATTCGTACCCATCTTGTGTTCACTTGGTTCCCAAACACTATTCATTATTGGTGTGTTTTTGTCCACTCTTGATTACTTCACGTTCTCTTTGGGTCCTGGGTTGGTTTTCACCTCATTGGCACTACTGACATGGATTGTTCTGTACGAGCGTCAAGGAAAGACTATCTTCCAAACTAACTAAAAAGATGGAAGGAGGTGCAACCAAAGCACCAATGGTATGATGGTTTTTAGCTTGCGCGAAATCTTTTATCTCCCACTCAGCATTGGCAAAGTGACCTAACATGACCCAGATTGAGAAGAAAGATGGCGTGCCGATGTGCACACTTGAGCAATATGAAACAGATTTTGTTGATAGGCACTTAGTCCACGGAGTAATCGAAAAATGGGCGAATGAGAAACCTGATGAGATTGGACTTATTTGTGCGGAAGATGGAAGAGAATTCACATGGAAAGAGATCTACCAGTCAGCAACTGCGATTGCTATCAAGCTGACTGAGATGGGATTGAAAAAGGGAGATTTCCTAGCCACCTCTCTGCCATTTCTTCCAGAGCATATCTTCTTAGAATACGGGTGTTTTCAGATTGGAGTGATTCATGTTCCGCTTGATTTGCGATTGAAACCACCTGAAGTCATTCGTTGCCTGACCCTAGTGAAAGCCAAGGTCTACTGCCACCTAGGAAAAACTGAGCATGCGGACTTCGGAGCACTGGGGATGGCTGTCAAACAGAACTGCCCATTTGTTGAGCATTTCATCCAATTTTCAAAACCCGATGAGTGCAATGAAGGAGCAGTATCAGCTTTCATCTTAGCAAAGGAATCTGAAGAGCTGGCTAAAGAAGTTCTTTCTGGAAATGCTCCGGAATTGGCAAAGAAGTACACTGAAACAAAAGCAAGCATTGTTGAAACCGATGGATGCCAAGTGATATACACAACGGGTTCCACAGGTGCTCCTAAACCTGCTCTTCTCTCTCATCGTGGTATCACTTCACAAAACCTGACCCTAGGAATGGGATTTGACATGCGTGAAGAGGATACAATGCTTGTGAATCTACCACCTAGTCATGTAGGAGGTCAAGCAGAGCAATTGATGACACCTTGGTTCTTCGGTGGGAAGTGCGTGGTCCTCCATATCTTCAAACCAGATCTTACACTGGAAGCTATTCAGAAATACAAGGTTACACTCTTTGGTCAAATTCCTGCTCTCTTTGTTATGGAGTGGCGACTACCTAACTACTCAGATTATGACCTCTCCAGTCTGAAGTTTGGCCTTTACGGAGGACAGGCGGTTTCTCGCCAGTTTCTAGAGCAACTACAACAAATGACTCCTAGATTTGGGACTGGCCTAGGACTGACCGAGACTTCTGGATTCTGTACCTACACGCCTCTCGATGGCACAGTGGATGACATCCTCGCTGGGGTTGGGTATGCAATGCCTATCACGCCCATCTCTATTCGTGAACCAATGCTTCCAGACGGGAGAGCTGGGAAAGAACTACCTTCTGGAGAGAACGGAGAAATCTGCTTCAGTGGACCACAGCTGTTCTTAGGATACGTGAATAATGAAGAGGCAACTCGAAATACAATCTCAACGGATGGTTGGTTGTATACAGGTGATTATGGCAGCTATGACGAGAAAGGATTGCATCTGGCTGGCCGGACTAAGCTGATGATCAAACCAAAGGGATACAATGTGTTTCCAACGGAAGTGGAGAATTTCATAGCCAATGAATTGAAAGAGAAGGTAGCTAGTGTTGCATGTGTTGGTGTCAAACACGAGATCTTCACAGAGGCAATCTTTGCATTCGTGGTTCCGAAGGTTGGACAGACGGTTACACCTGAAGAGGTCTACGAAGTTGCGAAGGGAATGGCTTCTTACAAACGTCCATCGCATTTTGAAATAATCTCTGAGATGCCATTGAATCGAGTTGCAAAAACTGACTACATGTCCCTAAAGCAAATTGCTGATGACAAAGTGGACGAGCTTCGTGCTGCAGGTAAATGGGATAATTAGTTCTCGTATTGGACTGAAAAGAAAGAGGATAGAAGGTGTGTTGCTTGGTCACCTTTGCAAGTTTGTATTTCTAGTAGGAGAAGAGGCCTTACATTGTCTGAGTTCTTCTCTTCTTGATTACTACAGTGAGAATAATCAGGCTTACGATAATAGGCACTGAAACACCAACACACATGGGGAGAAGATTTGTTGTAGTGGTACTAGTGGGCTCACCAGTATTCGTGGAGTTATAATCAATAGCGGACCAATTGAGTCTGTATGAATTTGTTGAGAGAACATATTCCGTTAGATATGCACGAGATTTCTCAATATTCAATACACCATATCCAGACTTCTCATCCCATCCTGTTTCAAGAATATCTGTAGCACCCCAGACAAGCGCATCCTCAATCTGACCGTTTGATGCCCATGGAAACTGGTTCCAGAGAAGAACCGCTGAAGCTGCAACTATTGGTGTTGAACAGGATGAACCTCCGAAGGTGCCATAGTCACCAGTAGTTTGTATATATGCAGGTATACCACCTGCTGGACCAACTAGGAATAATTGATCTCCATAACCCCCTTCGTTAAAAGCACCACTTCTATCAGTTCTTCCTATGACTCGAACATAGGATAATGACTGAGGAACATCCTTTGGATGCAGAGGACAGAGATTATTGTCACATCCTGCAAAAAATAGTGCCTCTCCGTTTTCATGTAGTTCTGAAACCTTGTTCTGAAGTTCAACTAATAGAGGGTCATCTAATTCTAGCAAGTAGACAGTTGCGAGAAAACTCATTGTAAAGACCATTCTTCCAAAGCTCGTACCCCAATCAAATATGTCAATCAATTTCTGCAAATATATTCGATATGAGGTAACATCTTCGACGGGATAGCTACCCCAAGGCCATGCACTGTACAAAGGGGCGTTAACAATGCCTGCTACCCCAATACCATTATTGATTGTAGAACAAGCCACTGACGCTACTGCTCCTTCATGAGAGCTTGAGCTCGATGTTGGGTAAGGCAAATATGCTGAAAAATCCTCATTCCATGAAAAACTGGCCTTGCCAGTTATATTCAGGTCTCCATTTTGATCATCAACGATAGCTTCTCCAACTACACACAGTCCCACAGCTTCAGGTGAATTGAATGAATAACCATAATCCCAAACACTGTGGATGTTAATAGCATCCAAATGCCAAGGGTCACCTTCGGGATCGTTTGGAACGAATGCCTGGACAAGAGGAAGATTTCCGAGTGAGTGAATTGTGATTAAGACTATTATTGTACTTACAAAAACAATTGATTTTGGAGAAAATGATGTTGACTCTGTCTTCCTATTACCCATGATTAGCAACTCTTACAAGGCCAAATTTCCCAACCAAATGCTACACACGGTAAATTAAGACCGCTTATCACAGCAATAGAAATGAGAAAGGATGGAAGGAGGTGCGACCCGCGCACCCTTGCGGGGTGTGTCAGACGCGGCCCGTAAGTTTACGGCCGTGCCTTCATCCGCCGCCGGTCACTAGCTCCTTCCTGACAATCTCGCGACCCTCATCGTCAACAACGACGAAATGAGCGCCGCAGGATAGTCAGCAGTCATAGCACCGAACCACCATCTCGATGAGGTTCAGTATTCCTTCAGGTATTTCTTCCATTTTCTTCACCATTATCTTTTGACC
>JBHLPA010000132.1:0-6996 GCA_048939935.1 Promethearchaeota archaeon
CAATCGAAAGTTCTTCGATGCATTAATCCTTTCAAACTCAGAAAGCCTTCTGACTCGTAGAAAGGGAGACCTTCATCAGATGCGTGAAGGAACAGGAGTCCAATACCATCTCTTCTACAGGTATCAAAGACAAATCTGAGTAAAGCACTACCAACTCCTTTCCTTCTGTAAGGACGTTCAATGAACATGTTGGATAGATATGCATAGATACCTGTCTTCTGAGAAACCTGTGGTGGAACCCTGAAAGGGCTTATTCCACAGCCACCAATGACCTCACCCTCATCTTCGACTAAGAAATAGCGATAGTTCTGAGGCCAATCCCCTTCCAAGTAGTCCTCTGTCAATCGTGCTGTGTCATAGATGTAGTCATGATCCAGACCCATGTCTGTGAACATCTCGATTCTGTGATGGAGTATCCATCTCCCATCAGCCCGCGTTGCCTCTCGGAACTTCACTAATGATTCACCACTAAATTTCGTTCCAGATAAAGGAAAAAAGAGTTTCCACCTGAGAAATTTGGTTTCACTCAGTTCTGAGAAATCCAAAAGGTCTTTTAGTTGGATAACGGGTAGCATCATTTCGACTCCGCTATCAGTATGGGATAGTAGAGAGAGGGAAGTGTATCATATGACCTCGGAATCTTACACAAGAGGTGCAAAGATTATGGTATTCATAGCCTGTGCACTTGGTTGGGCGTTTGATGCTGTTGGCCTGACACTCATCAATTTTCTAACTGATGATCTCATAACTGCCTTCGGCGTGACTGAAGCTGAAATCGGATTTGTCTTTTCAGCTCAGTACATTGCAACGGTTCCTGGAGCAATTTTGTTTGGGAACCTTGCTGACAAGTATGGCAGAAAGCAATTCTTGCTGTTTTCAGTTCTTTGGGATGCAATATTGACAGCACTTACCTCTGTTGCACCAACATTCACAATCTTAGCAATACTCAGAATTCTGTCAGGGATGGGAGTATCTTGGGGAATTGCGTATGCGCTTCTATCTGAGGTGTTCGCACCTAAACGCAGGGGTCTATTTGGTGGACTGGTGCATTCTATGTTCTTGGTCGGATACATAGTATCCGCAGTTGCAGCGTTAACAATTGCACCAACTTGGGGTTGGCGTCCAACATTCCTAGTTACATTACTTGCTGTTCCACTTATTCTGATTCTCTACTTTTTAATGCCAGAGTCGGATCTCTGGCAACGACTAACAGATGAAGAAAAGAGAGCGGGGATACCCTTACGAACAGGAATTCAACAGGTGTTCAGAGCAGGACTTGGCAAGCTGTTGATTCTCGCAACGGTGTTATTCTGGTCTGCTGAATTTGCGTATCATGCAATTGTAGACTGGGGGCCGCACTTCTTGCAGTCTGAACTTGCCTACTCTAGTACAGCAGCCACAACGACAATACTTCTAATATCGCTGGTAGCAATGCTCATTCTACCATTCTTTGGATTATTGAGTGATAAAATTGGTAGAAGGATTAGCTTCGTTATATCAGCCATTATTGGTCTTATTGCCACCATATTTCTAGGAATCTTTTCAATAGTGATACCCATCCGTGACCTAGCCGTATTAGCGCTGTTCATCATACCAGCAGGATTCGGAAGTCACGCTCTTTTCGGAGTCTGGTCATCTGAAATGTTCCCAACTGAAACACGGGCTGCAGCGACCTCAGTAATCTTTAGCCTTGCAAGAGGTCTGTCATTTGGTGGCTGGTTTGTAGGAATCCTCGCCACAATAGTTGGACTCTCAATGGGCATGATGCTGGCAATCATTGGCTTCATCCTAATGGTGTTTTTGCCATTCACACTACCAGAAACAGCTGGTAGAGACCTCACTCGTGTTGAAGGGGAGAGCTTGATTGTGGATGAGGGGGATTTGACATAGTGGTTGAGCTAACTGGTGCGAAGGCAGCGGCAAAAGCAATCATCGCAGAGAAGGTCAACACAGTATTCACACTCGCGGATGGATCCATACTATCCATCCTCGACGGACTTATCGACGGTGGTGTCGATGTAGTCGATGTCAGACATGAACAGGCTGCAGGGAATGCGGCTGATGGTTGGGGAAGAGCCACAAATACTCCTGGAGTATGTCTTGTGGCTATGGGACCAGGACTGGTCAACCTTCTACCAGCATTGGCTCAGGCATATCATGCAGGAAGTCCGGTTGTTGCCATTACTGGAGCGGCTCCACTTGACATGTATGAGATGGACGCCTTCGAAGACATAGATGCAGTGAAGATGGTGGAACCTTACACAAAATGGGCTGCACGATGTAGAACTGCCAAACAGGTTTCCAAGTATGTACGTCTGGCCTTCTCTCATGCAATGTCAGGTAAGAAGGGACCAGTGCTTCTTGAAATACCTAAGGATGTTCAAATGAACACATGTGTAACTCAAGAGATATCTCCTCAAACGTATCGACCAACTCATGGACCTACAGGGAACCCTACATCAATCACTAAAGCAGTTGAACTTCTTGCTGAAGCGGAGAGACCTGTAATCATTGCAGGTAGTGGCGTCTACTGGTCGGGTGCATCAAAGGAATTGGTCGAACTTGCAGAATTAATGAATTCTCCAGTTGCCAGTGAGTTTCAAGGACTTGGGTGTATTCCTCAGAGTCACGACCTCTCTATTGGAACTGCAACTCTTGCCCAATTCTTCATTCGTCAAGCTGATGTCGTGATGACAATAGGAGCCCGGTTTGACAACTTTCTTGGATTCGGAACAGATCCAAACATGTTTGCTGAAGATGTCAAGGTGATACACATCGACATTGATCTCTCAGTTATTGGAAAGAACAGACCGATAGATGTAGGAATTAATGGAGATGCAAAAGAAGTTCTATCATCGATGTTGGAATATGCCAAAACTGCGAATATCAACAGGACTGATACTGCTTTTGCAGATCAACTGAAAGTAGGATATCAGATGATGACAGATGCGTTTGACGAGGAGGCAGACTCAGAGGAAGTGCCAATTCGACCTCATCGATTAATGCGTGAACTTCGAGAGTTCGCAAAACCTGAGAGTATGTTTGTCATAGATGGAGGTGACACTACAGCCTGGTCATTTCTCTATCTACGCGCAGAGTTTCCAGGTCAGATCACAGGAGCTCAGGGGCCTCTGGGGCATCTGGGAGCTGGACTTCCAATCGCAATGGCGGCAAAGAAGGCACATCCGAAGAGGGACATCTACCTTGTGAGTGGTGACGGCAGTTTCTTCTTCAATGGAGTTGAACTCGAAACTGCAGTAAGACTTGACATTCCAGTAATCACAGTTGTCTGTAACGACCTGGCGTGGGGTCTTGTCTACCACACAAGAAAGATCAAAACAGGGTCTGAAGAACTGGCCAGACGTGGGACCATCATTAACGAGCACGTCAGACTCGACCTGTTTGCACAGAGCCTTGGTGCATACGGTGAGATAGTCACTGAAACAAAGGAGATCAAACCAGCACTTCAGAGAGCTCTTGATTCAGGTAAACCAGCAGTCGTGGATGTCAGAGTGTCACGTGAGTACGAGAGTCTCTTGGGTCAGGTACTTGCAGCGACACCAGAGGGATGAAATCAGGATTCGCGCTGTTGGATGAGTTCCAGCAGTTTGCGAATCCTCTCTATACGCATATCCTCAGGAGACTTGTTGTATTCATAGACCCCCTTCCCACTTTTCACACCAAGGTTTCCTGCACTGACCTTCTCTTGAAGCCAAGAGGGAGGTCTGAATCTATCATCTTCCAGAACGAAAGCTAAGTAGTTGGCAGCCATTGTGATTGTGTCTAGGCCAATATGGTCGATATTTCCGAAGGGACCGAACTGGAGGAAGATATAGCCCATATGTTCTTTCCATGCCCTGTCAATATCCTCGAAAGTTGCAACGCCCTCTTCAATCATCTTTGCAGCTTCAACAAGCACTGCTGCAGCCATTCTGTTCACAAGGAATCCAGGTGCATCACCACAGGTCACAGTCTTTTTCCCACAGGTTTCTTCTAGGAACTTTCTGACAGACTTGACAACATCATCTGATGTACTTGGACCGGGGATAATCTCAACAAGCGGGAGAACATATGGTGGATTCATCCAGTGAGCCCCAACGAACTGCTCAGGTCGTTCTAATGATGCTCCAATATCACTCACCTGAATGACCGATGTTGTCGTTGCCAAAACCGAATCCCTTCTGCATGACGCCTCAGCATCTCCTAGGACTTTCTGCTTGAGGTCAACATCCTCAGGAACCGCCTCGATAATGAAGTCTACATCAGGCGGAATATCTTCGGAACCAGTAACAGTGGTAATTCGATCCAAGATTGAACCTATTTCACCAGATTGCACCAAATTATACTGAACTAGAAAGTTTAGATTGGTTTCAACATGGGATTTTGCCTTCTGAAGTATCTCTTCATTCACATCGCTAATGATGACATCGCAACCGGACTGCGCGAAAACTTGAGCTATCCCATGACCCATTGCACCTGCACCTATGACATATGTCTTCTTAATCTCCATATTCAACACCTAATATCCTGAATAAATGTCAGAGTTCTCTTTGACATCCTCGACAAACTTTGCAGCGAGCTTAGTCACACTGTCAATCTCTAATTTCCACCCGATCTGATCTATGACTCGGTAGACGGTTTCTTGACCTTGGTTCACAAGCATCGTTGTGAGAAGTGTCCAAGTACCAGCAACCTCTTCGACAGTTGGATCAGATTTGAAGGAAATCTCGGCCTCAGGAATCAGCTTCTTGACCTCGTCTACAAAGTCTTGAATGGGTATGGGGACACCCCCAGACATGAGAATTCTATCGCTCACTTTTTCAGCCTTCCATAATGAAAAGAGAAGATTTGAAACATCATCTACATGGATTATAGGCAAGATTGTGTAGTCCGGGACTAAAATTACGCCAGGTCTATTTAGAACTACATCTTCAACAAACTTGGAGAAAGAAACTGTTGCACCTTGACCTCTTCGCCCAGGACCAATGACAACTGCGAGTCTAACGCATCTGAAATCCATACCATGAGTTAGGCTGTAGAAGGTCCCAAGAACCTCGCCACATACCTTACTAACACCATAGAAGCTAGCAGGTTCTCTATAGCTCTTGTCATGAAACGGAAATGGGGTATTGGGTCCAAACGCTGAAAGACTACTTACAAACACAAACCGCTCTACGCCATTGGTTCGACAAGCCTCAAGGAGATTGAATGTTCCCTCAATGTTGACATTGTATGCAGTCCGAATTTCTTCTGCTGCGGCAACAGACAACATGGCGGCAGTATGGATGACAGATCCAACATCATGCTCTTTAATGGCGGCAACTAGGCTCTCATAATCGACCACATCTCCCTTCACAATTTTCACTTGGTCGAGAATGTCTTTCACACTTTGCTCATTTGGTTGTATATCAAAAAGAACAACATTAGCACCATCAGACACAAGTTTTCGAGCTAGATGAGAGCCAATGAATCCTGTACCACCTGTGATTAGTACCGTTTTTGATTGGACCGACATTGGAACAGCACCCTCCACTTGTGTGAGTTCCCCGAGATAAAAGAATTTTCAGAGAGCTATGTACTAAGGTGATGGTCAACCTTTCTTCTTCTTAGTCACAAACAATGTCACAACTGCAATTACTGCGAGGTTAGTACCTCCATCGAAACATTCTCTCTGTTTTGAAATCATATTAATCAATTCTAATTCCATATCACTCAATAACAATAGCAGGTTTTCCAGGAAGAGCTTGAGCGCGTTTATCATGCGAACTCTCAGCTTCAACATCCAACTGGATGCTCGCTCCAAATCGAGTTTCCAGAAGAGACTTGACACTATTCAAAAAGTCAATCTCTTCTTTGGGAGAGGTAAATGTAAGTTCTAGAGTTTCTGGGTCTTTTCCCATTTTTTTTATCAGGCCCTGTATTTGTTTACCATGTTGTCGAAGAGATTCATCCGCCATTAAGTCCGAGATGACAGATTGAGCAGGTTTCTTTTCCTTTATTGTTTCAAGGGTTCTTTGAAACACAGTTGTTTTCCAATCATCAGCCACAATCAGATGGATTTTGTCGCTAGATTTCAAGCCCGAGTCCCGATTGATTATTTTAATTATATTCCAAATATCATCCACAAGGCGATCATAGTAGGCCCATTGTTTACTTACCTTTTCTTGGATGAATTGCTCATCATGTTTGGGCCAACTCTCCAATGACACAAACTGGGATTCATCTTGGTTTTCTCCAATCAGCTCCCACAGCTCCTCAGCAAAGTGGGGTACAAAGGGGGCTAGGAGGAGTACAATGCTCTTCCTGCATTCATCAAATAGAGTAGGATTAACTCCGATTTCATCATCTTCATAATAATTCTGAGTTGCTTCTATAAGCCATATTATTCCGTTGAGAGCATCCCTGATAGCAAGTTCTTCGATGAAACTCGTGGTGTTTCTGATAGTACTATGAATTGCATATTGAATACGACTATCAACAATATGGTATTCAGTCCGTTCCTTCTTTGGAGATGAGGTGAGAAGATTCCAAGTCTTCTGCAAAATCCGGTATGATCGCTCTACACCCTGGTCAGACCATTCCAATTCTCTCTCAGGATTTGCCACTGATAAGATGAACAAACGTGCGGTGTCAGCCCCATATTTCTCAACAATGGAGATTGGATTTAGCGTGTTCCCTAGCGATTTCGACATTTTGGTACTTCTCAACTCGTATTTGCTACCGCAGTTATTACATGTTTTAGATGTGGAATCAAAAGAATCAATGGTAAGAAATTGATTGCAGGTTACACAATAAGGAGTAGCAGCATTGACCATCCCTTGAGTCAGTAAATTCAGGAAAGGCTCATCAAAATCGTGGAGACCAAGGTCTCGCGTAAACTTAGTCCAAAATCGTGCATAGAGTAGATGCAGTATTGCATGTTCAATCCCGCCAATGTATTGATCCACAGGACCCCAGTACATGACAGGTTTCTTTCGATATGGCAAGTCTACTGAC
>JBHLPA010000133.1:0-4673 GCA_048939935.1 Promethearchaeota archaeon
ACCGCTGAGAGTTGATGCGGCTGCTTTAGTATTTCTCAATTTTATAGAATATCCTTTTACTAAATCCTCAGTGGTTCTACGTATCCTATCTAATGCAAGAACTTCATGACCTGGACCCCCAGCAAATGGTGGACAGTAATGAGTACCGAGTGCTATATTTTCCTCGATAGTGAAGGATAGAATGAGTCCTCTCTTCTGTCGGTCCTCTGGAATATGACTCATTCCTGCTTCGCGATCAGTGCGAGTTCGTGTTGTAGTGATATCAATCATTGGAGTTGAGCACGGTTCATACTTTGTAGTTGAAGCAAGACTGAATCTCTTAGCGATTATTTTCAATACCCACCCTACCGGGAGTGCCAGAAGGAATACTCTGAGAATAAGCCAAAGGATGTAAGCCCCTATACCTCCCAATAAAACGAGCGCAGAAACAAAGAATATCTCTACAAAGTGCAAACCTATCTCAAGAATTCCAAGTAAGAGAGTGATTACTAAACCATGGATTACTTCATTTAGACGAGAAATATTAGGTCGGAAGTGCCATATCGCCTCCCCCAGAAGTGCATTCACTTTTCCAGCATACCCAAGAAGGAATAAAGCTAGAAATGAACTACCAGTTGTCCAAGCAACAGTTTGTCCGAGGCTACTAGATATGAACAAAAGAATACCTGCGAGTAAACCAGCAAAGATTCCAACGAACAACATGATTAGATTAAATGCTATCCCGTGAGTCATGTAACCAATTATTGGTCTTTCAAGGCGTGAATGGGCTTCTTCATATTCTGAATCTGGTTTGATGCATACTTGCCCATCGATTGGTTTCCTTAATCCAGTCAATGCTTCAACTAGTTCAGTCTGGCCGTTGCCTTGAACTCCTGCTATTCCAAAGATTTCACCAGCATGGACTTCTAAATTGATACCCTTTACCTTCTCCAGTTTGCGGTTATCAAGAACTGTCAAGTTCTTAACAGAAAGAATGACTTCTCCTGGTTCTTTCGGTTCCTTCTTAGTTCTAAAAACAACTGGTCGTCCGACCATCATCTGAGCGAGCTCAGGAGGAGATGTGTCATCTCGGTTTACTAGTCCGACTAATTCGCCATCACGAAGAACACAAATCCGATCGCAGAGCGCCATTGTTTCTCTAAGCTTGTGTGTGATGAGAATGATGGTCTTCCCTGCGTCTACAAACTCTTGCAGAGTTTCAAAGAGTTCATCAACTTCGTGAGGAGTCAGTACTGAGGTGGGTTCGTCGAGAATCAGAATATCTGCTTCACGATACAACATCTTGATGATTTCTACCCTCTGTTGCAATCCAACTGACAGGTCACGTATTTTTGCATTAGGATCCACAGGTAAGCTGTTCTCTTCTCCTATCTTTTCAATGCGTTTAGCAGCAGACTTGAAGTTTATGGGGAATATTGACCCGAGCTTACTCCCACCGGGAATACTAGTGATATCCAGCTCCATTCTCATCGGTTCAAGTCCCAATACAACATTCTCTGTGACTGTAAGAACGGGTATTAACTTGAAATGTTGGTGGACCATTCCAACTCCTCGGAGAATAGCATCTTGAGGAGACTGAAGATTGACTATTTCTCCATTGATTTTGATTGTACCCTCATCCGGCTGCAAAAGACCATAGAGGATGTTCATCAGGGTGCTCTTCCCGGCTCCATTCTCGCCCAGAAGCCCAATGACCTCACCTCTCTTGACCCTGAGTGTGATGTTTTTGTTAGCTTCAACACCACCAGGAAATGTCTTTGAGATGCCTTCGAGCTCTACCGCATACTCACTACTCATAACCATGATAATCACCTCTAAGATTGAGAACCAGTTTCAGACACGCAATATTGGAACTGCATTTCGTTTAAGCGACATTCTCCCACCTATTTAACCCTACGGTATTAAGAATGAATGAAAAAGAAGAGAAAGAGGGGCGAACCCCTCTTGTTATTCTATGTCCAGTATATTGCGTCTGGAACTACAATAGTTCCTGCAATAATCAGAGCTTTGAAGGCATTGACTGCATTGATCACTGATGTAGGTAGAGTCAACAGTGCTGTATTGATCTCATAATCCACACCATTGTTGGTTAGGTTGAATGTGTGTATAAGACCAAACCCTGTCTCCCAAATTCCATTTTCAACCCAATCATCAATGATTGAGTAAGCTGCAACATCAACACGTTTGAGCATTGATGTCAAACAGAGTGTTGGAGGAGCTGGATTATCTGGGTCCGCTGTTCCATAGTACATCTGTGGTGAATCCACACCGATGACCCACAGTGGAACTGATGATGTGACATTTTTGTCCTTTACACTATCAAATACACCAAGTCCTGAACGACCTGCAGCTGCAAAGATAATGTCTGCACCAGCGTCATACATACCGTCAGCCAAGGTCTGACCAGCAGTAGTGTCAACCCAATCGTTTGTATAGGCGACTGTGATGTTAGTTCCATCGATGTAACTATTTGTGTAGTTAGCTCCAAAGATGTAACCAGCAGCAAATTTGTTGATCAATGGTATGTCCATACCACCAACAAAGCCGATCTTGTCAGTTGTTGTCATTAGACCAGCAATTGCACCAACAAGAGCAGAACCCTGTTCCTCCTGGAAAATCAAAGAGGCAACATTGGGGTAGACAATTGGGTCAATGAACATATCGACAATAGCGAACTTCTGATCTGTGGATTCATTTGCTACAGTTTCCAGAGCAACCTCCTGATCAAATCCTACACAAAGAATAAGATCATAGGGGTCTGCATACTGTGCATGTCGCGCGAAACCTCTGATGAATCCCTCATAGTCAGATATCGCCGTAGGTTCGGCATAGGTGTAAGCTATACCAAAATCGGTTACAGCTTCATCTAAGCCTGTTTTTACACCGTCATTGAATGATTTGTCACCGAGACCACCCGTGGCAAATACGACTGCTACGTCATATGGGTTGGGTTGTGGAGCAAATGGGTTAAACACGAGAATGTAAGCCCCTGCACCACCTATGGCGATGATGACAATGACAATGGCGGCCACTGTTCCTTTACTTACCATTATTTCGTCTCCTTGCAAAGGTTCGAATAATGAACCGAACCATGGGCACTTGACAAACAAGTCCCCGAGGTTACTTCGCATAGAACTTTATCCTTAAAAAAGTCGTTGCATCCACTTAGACAATCGTTAATACACTATTCATTAATTGCCGAACTTTTCATAAAACAAGAATAAAAGTAAATCATTGTGTACTCCTAATGCGTTCCTATTCTGTGACCCTCTGGTGAGAGCCTGCGCAGTGCCTTTAGTATATATACTAACTTGCATGTTTAATTTATGTGGTATGCCATGATAATTGACAAATCTTCAACCGAACCAATTGATTTGAAGACCAGACTCTATACACTTGTTGCTGAGAATAAAATGAGTTCCCTCGACAGGATAAGTGGAATGGTTGGGACAGATGAAGAAGAGGTTCGCGCCATGCTGAAGGAACTTGTTAGTGATGGAGATCTAAAGGGTTTCTTTACAGAAGATGGTCAACGATTCTTTCTCTCTGAGGTGAGTGTTTCTTCGGCTCCTGTTGCGGATACAAAGGATAAAGGGTATGAGGTTGCGCGAGGTGATACGCGGAATGGGAGAATTGTTCTCATTTCAGGATTAGTGACACTAATAGTTGGCTACATACTTAGAGGGCTGACACTGTTTGGTGGCTCAATGGAGCCAATTGGATCTGCTGTCTTTATGATGGGGCTTGGCGTTCTATTAGCAGGTTGGCTCATGATAAGCAGGGCACAACCACCATCAAATATCAAGTAAGAATTACTGTGTACTTCTTACGATCTGATGGATGATCAAAAAGAATACGTTTGAGCTCCAATCGAATTAGTGCGAAGTTTGGATCCTTTACACTAGACCAGTATTGGCTGAACCATGGAATTGATGATTCCACTTCTGACTTTAGCTGGTGGTCTTCCACGAGGATAGCTTCTGCGGTACATCTTATACTACCTGTTCCCTCCCGACTAATCGGGGCTACTGAGAATTCAACCTGCTTGTTCTTTCTGATTTGTTTCACTTTAGCCCAACTTGTTTTGGTAGCTAGCCATAACTCTTTGTTATGTGTGATTAAAGCCATTGGACGGACACGTGGGTGAAAATCCTCAACAGTAGCTAGATGTACGAGAGGGAATTCTTCAAAATATTTCCAGATTTCTCCTAAACTGATTGTTTCTGGATATTCCTTCATGGCATAGATTCAAAGGATATAACCCATAGGAGTTGTTATCAAAGCAATTTTCCATCACTCGGAATTTTGATATGCTAATTGAACTTGTTTCTGTCTATGACAGAAAATACACAAAAACGGGCAATGGAGTATTTTTCATCCGACTACAATTGTGCTCAATCTGTGATGAAATCGATTCTTGAAAGCAAAGGGATGGACTTTGACGAAATATTTCATCTTGCAGCTGGATTTGGTGGTGGAGTAGGATTGCAGGGTCATATCTGTGGCGCAGTTTCCGGAGCTGTAGCTGCATTGGGTGTGATTAATGGAGCCAGATATGATGATTTCATAAAACACAAGGAAGCCACGTATTCATCCACTGAGAAATTCATCAAGATATTCTCTGAGAAGAACGGGTCTATCATCTGCGATGACCTTACTGCTATCGATGGAGT
>JBHLPA010000133.1:4683-6975 GCA_048939935.1 Promethearchaeota archaeon
TATAAAATTATGGCCAAAACTACCTTACATAGAAGATCTTACTGGCATTACAATGGCTGACAAAGCTTCACATGACAAAGCAATTGAGGATGGGACCTTCAGAAAGATATGTCCGGGTTATGTGAAAGATGCAATACGAATTGTCTTGGAAATGACTAAGGAGTGACAATCTTGAATTTTGGATTTCAGATTGAACCGCAATTTGGGTTCAGCTATACTGATGTCCTGGAGTTGTCAGAGAAAGCTCTCGCAAATGGATTCACTGGCGTTTGGTTTTCGGACCACTTTATGCTTGATGCAGATGCAATAGATAGAGAATTGCTCGATCCATGGTTATTGATGGCAGCTCTTGTACGTGATAATAAAAAGATTCGAGTAGGAAGTCTTGTTTTCTGCAATAGTTATCGAATGCCTGCACTTCATGCAAAGATGGCTGCAACTATTGACACTATCTCAAATGGGCGCTTGAATTTCGGGATTGGAGCAGGGTGGAAGAAACTAGAGTATGCTGCTTATGGTTATGAATTTCCAGATTTCTCAATTAGAGCAGGACAGCTAGGAGAAGCGATACAAATCATTAGAGGTATCTGGACAGAAGAGAGATTCTCTTTCAGCGGAAAACATTACCAGGTTAAAGAAGTCGTTTCATATCCAAAACCTGTCCAGCAACCACATCCAATGATTTGGGTTGGTTCAAACAGGGGGGGACCTAGAATGATTGAGCTTGCAGCAAGGTTTGGAGATGGACTTAACGTATCTTGGGGATTTTCACCCGAGGGCACAGCTGGAATTTTTCAGCAGCTGAGAGAGTTTGCTTTAAAGCATGGACGGAAACCTGAGAACATTGCTAAATCGGTTGGTTGCTGGACTCGTATACTCATGTCAGAAACTGAGATGGAGGAGCGGATCAAATCAGGTGCATCTTCTCGGGGAATTTCTGAGGAAATATATCGCAAAAGAATCTCATCATCATTATGGGGTACTCCAGAAATGGTAGCAGAGCGGTTATCCCAGTATAAAGAGCAAGATGTTTCTAATATCATCTTGATGTTCCCACATGGCGATGAGCTCGAACAAATCGAAGCCTTTGGAGAATATGTTCAACCTCTACTATAGCAGTACCTTGCATCACTAGATGGATTTATTACTCTCTATCCATATACTACATAGTATCACTATGTAGTGGCGAGTTTAGGATGGAGTTTCATAGATACATAATGAATCAATTTGCGATTGCAATCACTTCATTTACACTGGTAATCTGCTTTACTTTCCTCCTCTTCAGGCTACCAATTATTCGATGGGGAGCTAGTCCATTATCCATCTTTGCATATTTCAACCGTCATGGAGTGGATCAAGATCTTGTTGATTATATGTGTACACAATATGGATTGGTTCCAGAACCTGATGTGTTCGAATGGATCTATATGTTTGGCAAATTCATTGCTTGTTCATTTGTCGGTAAGTTTGGAATATCGTTTCTTACATTAAGACCTGTATCATCAGAATTAGCAGTACGCCTACCAAATACACTTCTCCTTATGCTTTCATCGCTTATCATATCAACACTATATCTGACAATAAACGAAAATAGTAGAACGAATGAGAAAAGAAAACTCACGAACCATTTTTCATCCACAATTCCTGTTTTTTGGATTGCGTGTATCTTGTTACTTCTTGGAGGCCATATGATTCCAGATCGCATAGGTGTGGGGTTTCCTGAATTTGGTACCATTAGCTATGACATCTGGAACTCTGCTTTTGTTCAACCGTGGGGATGTTTCTTAGTATTCTTAGATGTCATTTATCACCTTGTCTTACCAGTGGTGACGCTAGTTTTGGTCACAGTGACATCAGAAAATAGTCTCGGGATGATGTTTTCAAGAGCAATAAAATCCTCAGAAATATACGAGATTCCTAGAAGTAATATTCTCGTTGAGAGCGGAAAACTACTTTCAGCTACCCTCTTGATTGAGGTTGTGTTCACATGGCGTGGTATTTGTAGATGGTTCTTTGTTAGTCTTATGCTCTCTGACTACCCTGCCATACAAGGAATTTTCATTTCAATGGCACTCATCATCGTAGCTATGTCTTTCTTTTCAAGCATCTCTTTGAATTACAAGAACTTAACATCGAACAAGTACAAAACAAATGAACAAAGCGTTGTTGATCAAGAACTTATGAAGACACGATTACGCATGTTTTTACTTTATCAAGGAAAGAGGATAGAGGGTGACCCCCCTCAAACAGTTCGAGGGGGGGACCCATTTGTTAATTGGACGTAGAATGACT
>JBHLPA010000134.1:0-6935 GCA_048939935.1 Promethearchaeota archaeon
TTTACTCGCATTTGAAACAATGGTCTTTGCTTTATTGTTACTCAATCTGCAAAATGCTTTGGTGAGGAATCCTCGAAGATCACTTTCTTTTGTTTCTCGAAGTAAGTCTTGGAACTCACCAATTCTGATACTTGCAGGGTGTGGTTGAGCATATTTGGGTTCTTCAGGAAATGCATTCACTTTTCGAGGATAGATGTTTACAACACCATATGGGTCTATGAAGATGATTGTCACATGTGAATTTAGTAGTGAAGCCATTTCGGCATAAACATCTGCATACCCGCGACGGTATTGGATGTTTAGATAATACAACTTGATATAGGTCCCGTGATTAAATGGAAGGTCCAAGTTTATTGGACCACCAACGTGGTCCTTTGTGTTTGCAGTAGTAGTATAGAAGTTTGTGACTGTAGCATCATCAGCCGCGAATCTTTTTGAAATCGTGAATATTGGTTTCCCAGTGGTATTCTGAGCATCGCTGAATGCGGATGGGGCTCCAAAACCTTGGCTTCCTCGTGTCTGTCTCAACTTTTCTGATTTACTTGATGCCAAGTAAATTCCGAATTTCTCAAGGTCATCAGGGACCATTCCAACACCAGTGTCAAAACATGTAAACTCGTAGACCTTGAAGCCTTCTTCATCATCAATTGGAACTAAATCAGGCATTTGAACCTCTTTCAACTCAATAACAACCAAAGGTTCTCTCTTAGTCAATAATGACCTAAGAGGAACCACGAACTTCCTAAATTCAGTAATTCCATCATCTATTGACTCTTTACGCCTTGGGGGAATCTCGACTTCTTTCCCAGCTCTAACGTCTCGTTCAAGTTGTTTACTAAGAGCAATTGTGTCAATCTGACCCTCTTCCAGCTTAGCTCGAACTTCATCTATTACTTGAGGATCTACTCGTTCTTGGAGTCTAGGACGTCGCTTAGCCTTCCACCACCAACTCTCAAGGGCGTCAATGGCATTATCCAGAAATTCAATGGCATATTGTGTGTGTTTGTTGAGTCCTGTTTCAAAACCCACGAGCTGAGTCCTTTTTCTCATAAACTTCGCAATTGTACCCTGTTTAATGTCTCCTGTTTCGGTCGTTACAGGAGCTGGATTAGCTGATTCCTTAGGTTTGGGTGTCTTCTTGGACTTGGATTTTTTCGATGGACTCAATTTTATTCTCTCCAAAGAATTTGGATTATTCTGGATTTCGATTCAATTCGTCAGGATAGATTTCCCCACGAAACGGCATTCTGCGTTGAATAGTGAGATTTCTCTATTCGTATATTAATGATTTCTGTTACTAATCCCTTCAAAACGCCTCATTCTATGGTTTTGTACTACTTCTTGCACTTTTGAAGTCATATTACCAGAGCGAACATTCATTAAAAATACATTAGAATACGTGTGCTAAATCTATCTGTAGAAAAAAAGAGATGAACAGATTTTTCCGATGGAAAGACACTGGCTGCAGGAACAGAATATGAATTCCAAAAACATCAGTGCAATTCCAATATCAACGATTCCAGTCATCAATGCAGGAGATAATTTGGTTGAGTTGATTATCAAAGCGATAGAAGAAACGAGAATCGAGATTATGGACAAAGATGTTTTCGTTATTGCTTCCAAGGTCGTTTCCAAGACTGAGAACCGGATGGTAAAAGCAACTGTTGTCAAAGTGTCAAAGACAGCTGAGGAGATTGCAGAGAGAAACAAGTTTGACCCAATTCATGTAGAGCTTGCCCTTCGTGAGTCAAACAAAGTCATCAGATCTGATGGAGTACTAATAACCGAAACTCACTCAGGTTTGATCTGCAACTTCAGCGGAGTCGATAAATCAAATGCACCTGAAGGAGAATACATTCTTCTCCCAAAGATCCCAGACGAGTCTGCTGCTGATATTCTGAGTTCACTGATGAATGAAACAGGAAAGACGCTAGCGGTTATAATTTCAGATACACAGGGAAGACCTTGGAGAAGGGGATCAATAAACGTGGCCATTGGATGTGCAGGAATCAATGCTTTCAAACACAACAAAGGAAAAAGAGACCTTCAAGGTCGAGTTCTGAAACGGTCAACAGTCTGTCAAGTTGATGAAATTGCTTCCTTAGCGGAACCGCTTATGGGACAGGCAGGTGAAAGAGTCCCAGTTGTAATAGTTCGAGGATACGAATATCAAGCTGGAGAAGAAAATGTGAAGGACATTGTCCGGCCTATGGATGATGACCTGTTTCGATGAACAGGAGAAAGAGAGAATGATGGGCTTGTGATGAGCCCATCATAATTTCGATCTATGACACTTTTTGTCCACAGTTATTGCAGAACTTAGCACCCTGAGGATAAGGTGTGCCGCAATTCATACAGAATCCAGCTTGAGCACCACCGGGAATACCTGCGCCTCCGGGTCCTCCAGCATCCTGGGAAGAAGCACCGCCTCCGCCACCTTCGATTACACCACCACAATTAGGACATTTGGAAACATTTCCTGCATTTGCTCCGCAATACGGACACTTGCCTTGTTGTTGTGCTGAACTGACATTTGCAATTACTGAAGGGATTACTCTCTTTTGCTTGAACTGGAATTCGATAGCTCCACCAGATTTGAGTTCCACAATCAGTCTATTGCCACTCTGAGTAGCTTGACTAATAGCTAAAACAGGGAGGGCCAGACTCTCAGTATTGCCATCCTTGTCTTTGTTGTAGAATGAATCAGCAGTCCATGAGGATATTGCTGTTCCAACTGCAGCGAAAGTGATACCTCTTGCTAATGACCGTGTGACACTTCGACCTATTCCGCCCATTTGACGTCCCGCACCTTCAAGAAGTGCTGCTCCTGCTACTGCTCCTGCAATAGCGCCAAATTTCTTTGCAGAACCCCATCGGGATGGTTTTTTGTACCACACAATCCTAACATCAGTGACTTCTAGGGAACCATCTTCTCCATCGAACTTAACATCTTTCTCACGAATCATTTTCTTCTCATGGCCCATGGTATCCAGACCTGAGCCCGAGTAAGAAACTGACAAGAATTGAGGTCTCTCAGACAATAGTAAGCACCGATGTTCAATCAACGAGAGTAAGTATTAACTTTGTGTTGGCAGATAAAAGAGGGAGGAGGCTATCATTTCATGCAGCCTCCATAAGATCTTAGTCGTCTAAATGAACACCTTCAGTGATACTCTCTGTCCCACCAGCTTCAGCTTCAGATTCCCATTCATCATCCAGCAGGTCCAAACCGATTTGGTCTGGTTGTGGTTCCTCCAGTGGAAGCATTGCATCACCATTTGCCCAAGCCTCTCCATCAGGCTCTGGAGCCTCATGTCTAAACCCGTGGATGATAAACATGACTCCAGTGAGTGATATGAGTCCACATGCGGCGAGAGTCATTGGGAAACCAATGATAGTGATTAACCAGCCAAACAAGGCAATTTGTGGAATGGCAAACAGCGTTGCGAGAGTAGGAAATAGAGAGTACATTGAATTTCTGATTCTGTTCGGAATGACATCAATCAAGACCCTCTGTGTAAGTATCTCGGCAAAACCACCAAAGAAACTGGTTGAAACAAATGTAGTAAATATCAGAACAATTGGGACAATATTCTCGACAGGAAGACTCAGAAGCTCAATTGTTGTGAACGGCCAAAAGAGTGTCAGGGTATCTGTACTGCTAGATGCAGGTGGGAAGAATGTCATAATCGCGGCAAATACCCAGAAGAAGATGAATCCGCATGTCTGCATCAGTCTAAATCGGGGAATCCATTTTTTAGGCTCAAACCTTCTGGACCAGATACCAGAACGTTCCTGTGAGAAGATACCCGGTATGAAGAGTAGTGTCCTGAAACTAGCAACACCAACATCTGTAATGAGATAGAGATAGTACATTGGGAACAGAATGAGATTACCCCACACCATGATACTACTCACAGCTAACATCGTTCCTACAGCAATGTATCTTACGAACGCATGTCTGAACAGATATGAAACTCCACCTTTGAGGATAGAAAAGTACTCACCCATGTCTGGGCGACCGCCATTTGCAGCCCTCTGCTCCTCTACCTCAGGGAAGTCTCGCACAAGTCTGAACACTGCCAGGGCAAACACAAAGGCTAAGATACCCTGCAGTTGGAACACCCAAGCTCGCGAGAACACTACAGCCAGGATACTACCAGGAATCAGAGAAGCAGTGGAAACTATCTGCATCATCATACCCATGCGGCCCCAGAAAACTCCGTACTGTTTTCGGTCTGTGTCCCCGGGCATTGCAACTCTATAGTTGTTATCGAACCAGGCACCCCAGGCTCCGCTTGCCTGTGATTGTGCGAAGCCCATCAACGCATAGACACCCACGAGATAGGCGTAGGGTGTGTCAACGGTGACAAAGGAGATTAAAAGGAATGCAATACCAAAGCTGACTTGAGCACCTGATATAATATACCGTTGGCCTATCCAGTCCCCAATTGCACCTGTTGGATAATCGAGGGAGATCTGGACAATCATCTGAACAACCACTAGAGTTCCCACAAGTCCCATGCCTTGGAGATACATTCCAGGACCGCCACCAAGTGCTTCGGCAACAAAAATCACAAAGAATGTAGTCGATAGTGTGAATATTACATTGGCCAAAGGTCCCAAGATTCCCATGATTTTTGCCAGTCGTATGACCTTCTCAGAAGCATCTGGCAAGCCAAGGAAGGATTTCATCCTGCTCATGATGTTTCATCACTCTGTCTTTAGGTTGTGATCTCTGTAAATGAGTGAAGTTGAAGTCCTCTTCGGACTCACATGTTTTACTGCCCTATTTGTGATTTTGTATTCACGTTTCATGTCTGTCAACTTCCTACGGAATGCAACGGCCCCCGGATCACACAAACGAGGGCCGCTGCGGAAAAATCGACCTTTCGATTTTTCGGAGATAGGAGATTTGTCCGGTGTAACTCTAATGTGAAATCGCATTGCTCTATTCTGAAACGCTTTGACCAGCGTTACACAATGCACCAAATGACTGTACACAGATCGTCTTATCCTCACTAGTCAGACAGAACTTCTGCATAGCGAGGTTTTCGGTTCGTGTCATCGTCATCATCACGTATTCTCTACCCCCCAAACTACAAAAATAGTTTGTGGGACACACCATTTTTTATGAATGGTTTGGATATAAGCATTATTCTCAAAGCATGATTTGTTAATCCGCACTTAAAACCGTAGTTTTGTTGATATTTCAAACTAAAATTGACAGGTTTAGGCGGACTGCTCACTGATTTCTACCTCCTAAAGTAAATCTCAGCAATTGCGCGGGTTGAAATGATTTGAGATGTTTTTCTCTTATGCAAACATGTTACCTCCTGTAGGTATAAGCATGAATGATTGCACGGGTTTGTGGCCCGTTCTTTTTCTTCAATACAGACCGGTAATCGTTCTTTGATTGAGCCATGATCTTTCACACCTTCCTATAGGTTGGTCACAAGATATGCTGTTTCTGAGACTAACTGACCAGTTCTGTGACCACCAGGTGACCAGTCAGAGGTCACTCCTGCATCAGCAGAAATCCATTGGACACGTTGCTCAGCGTACACCATGTCAATCACCTTACAACGGTCATGTAAGCATAGGTCAAAGCCTGGGTTGTGAAAGCTGGAGCTTTCTTGTTCTTCACCACAGATGTGTTTCGTGAGTTAGTTGTTAGAGCCATGATATTTCACAAGAATTAACACTCAAATTTAGTATATATACCGAAGCCACTTGTGAGGGTCACATAATGTAGTCACATATTGTTACTAGCGTATACCGCATAGACAAGCATATCAAGGGCAACCATTGGCTGAAGGTTGTAGCAAGTAGCAAGAACGTGATTTCACAATGGCCCCTGATGAACAGACTCAACAACTTATTGACTACTTTTCACAGCAGACTTTGACGGAACTGAACAAGCAATTTGGGAACAAGGGCACATCCATGTACAAACTGTTTACACGGCAATTCAAGATTCACTATAATAACTACGAAAGTATGCTACCAAATCCTTTGGCAAAGAGACACGGAGTAAACTCACTCTTTGTGATGGCCATGGATGATGTGATGTGTGAAGTGAAGGCATCTTTCACAGAACTGAAAGAAACAGTACTCTCCATCTATCGCGCAATGCTTCAGCAGTACTTCGAGGAGGAAAGCGCAAAACTTGAACAGTCTGATGACCCATGGAGTTCTTTTGTAGAATGGTCTCGCAAAGGTAATGAGTCCAATTACATAAATGACTACTTCCAACTCGAAGAGATAGACCAACCTGAAGGTTGTTTTGGATTCGACATTTCAAGGTGTTTCTACTTTGAAATCCTACAAGAGGCTGGGAAACCCGAGTTAGGACCAATCCTCTGTGAGTATGACAAGATCTTCACAAGCCTTGTTGAATCTTGGATAGAGTTCACTCGTCATGAAACCATCGCCACAGGGGACAAGCGTTGTACGTTCAGATATTGCAAGAAATAATTCCACAATTCTGACAAACTGGCTTGATAGTCAAACATATTTAGAGGCAGCAACGAGCCAGAAGTATACTCTAAAGACTAACCAGAGAGGATTGTGTTGGCGATTAAGAAAATAGCTGTACTCGGTGCGGGACAGATGGGAAACGGAATTGCCCATGTCTGTGCACAAGCAGGGTACGAAGTAAAGATGCGTGATATTGACCAGAAGTTTATCGACAAAGGGATATCAACCATCACGAAGAACCTAGAAAGAGGGCTAAAGAAAGGCAAAATCACTCAGGAAGAGATTGATGCTATTCTTGGAAGAATCGAAGGAGTTCTTGACCTCAAGGAAGCAGTGAAGGATGTGGACCTTGTCATTGAAGCAATTCCTGAGATTGTCAATCTGAAACTTGACACATGGAAAGAAGTAGATGAAGCAGCACCAGAGCATGCAATTCTAGCTTCTAACACGTCAAG
>JBHLPA010000135.1:0-6880 GCA_048939935.1 Promethearchaeota archaeon
CAGAACTCGCAAAAGATCTGCGAAAGTCCAGTTATACAAAGACAGTCAAAGATATAGAGAAAGCGATAAAGAATCATGATGTTGAGGTGCTGTCCCAGATCTATGAGTCCTTGCTTTCGAATACAGAATTTCCCAATAGAAACATGCTCCTGAAGCAAGTTTCAGATGCTCTTCACAGATTGACTCTTACACAATACGCAATCACTTTTGAGCAATGGCAAGAAATCTGGACCATAATCAGTCTAAAGTACCCTAAACTTACCAGTATTCTGAAAGAAACTCTGTCACCTCCAAAGAGGAAAATTGTACGGACCGATGGACTCACAATTGTCATCTATACAACAGGAGATTCTCCTGACTCAGCTGTGTTTCTTGAGATATCCGGAGGAAAAGATGCGTTGACCTTGAAACAAGAGATTGAACAACAGATTGGAGGATAGACTTCATTGTCGAAGGCTTTTGCCAACGAACTTGAGAATCATGGCCTCATAGAGGTCGCACAACGAGCATGGACTCAAGCTCTCATTGACTTCTATCACCCACCTCTCCCTGAACCAGAGATTGAGCATATACGTGAAGCTGCGAGCTTTTTCTATATCGATTCGCAAAGTTGGACTGTCCATCTAAACGTTGCAGGTGTACCTCTTCAGATGGATGCAAATGAAGCTGAGCCTTATCTTCGATCTGTTTGTCATCATGAGATTCAGCATTATCTTCTATGTCCATATGATGGAGTGACAAATGGACTGATGTTTGCTGCCGCAAGAAAGAAAGTGAATGATGCAGCTGCCATGTTCGTATGCAATCTCTTTGCAGATCTTGTTGTCGACTCGAATCTTCTAAAACGGTATCCGATTCTGACTCACAGTCGCATCAATGCATCAATACATGAGTCTGCCATCAGAGTCACAGACCATAGTCCTCTATGGACTTTGATTGTGGCTAGCTACCGAGCCATGTGGGGATTCGCGCTCCCTACTTTGGCCAAGATTGACCAAGACATATCTAAAGATGCGTTTGCAATCGCTCGTATTGCACGAAAGACCATAGATAATGAACGAAGGTGGCCAAAAGCCTGCGAGAAAATAGCAGAAATCATTGCAGAGTGGATGCCAGAAGAGGATTCCGAACAATTGCCAGGTGTAAATACTGCAAACTACGGGAAAGAAACTGATGGTCATACAGATGATGGAGTTACTACAATCTTGGTTCCTTTAGATGTTGATACTATGATGGGTAGTCCTATTGAAGTTAGAAATGGTGACCTTGCTCGCAAGTGCTTACAGAAAGACCATTCTGACTATGAGGCTGAGATGGAAGATATAGCTATAGAAGTTGAGCAACGGGGTGGAAATCTAGAGGACCTAGATGGTGTTTATCTCACAGCGGGATTTGGAAATCCCCGTGATTCGTGGATTCGATTCTGGTACAGGGCAAAGGCAAGGGGTTTGTTACGGATTGAGGTTCAAAATAAAAAGTTCTCAGGTTCAGCGCCACTTGCTCCTCAGCTATGGAGAATAGGCGACCCGGTCGAAGAATTGGATATAGTTCAGTCGCTTCAAGCATTTCCTGTCCTAATTCCTAATCTCTCAACTCGGAAATGGTTAAAGACAGATTTTGAGGGATTTGAGATTTCTAGGTCTCTCCCAGATATGCTTCTAGTCATTGACTCAAGTGGATCAATGACATGGGGGATGACTTCTAAGAGTGTCAAGGGTGATTATCATACAGCATTGGTTTCTGCATTTGCTGCTATGGATGTTGCATTGAAGAAAGGATCCCGTGTTGCCGCA
Organism: Promethearchaeota archaeon; assembly: GCA_048939935.1. Classification (GTDB taxonomy): domain Archaea; phylum Asgardarchaeota; class Thorarchaeia; order Thorarchaeales; family Thorarchaeaceae; genus SMTZ1-45. The sequence goes on from JBHLPA010000135.1 coordinate 1,794, forward strand.
ATCAATTTTTCGAGTGGCTGTAAAACAAGTAAATGGTCCAAATCGAAGTCGGAGGTTGAACGCATTCTTCTTGCTTACCAAGGCAGTGGTACTGTTGCTCCAGTGAAGAGGATTGCAAAAATGTGTGAAGCTGCTGAGTCGAAGGTTATGGTGCTAATGATCACTGATGCTGAGATTGCCAACTGGGCTAAGTTTGTCAAAATGGTTCGTGATTTATCATCCAATGGCCATAGACTGTTCTTGTTTCATATCAGTGGAAGAAGTGGAAAGAAGAAGAGTAAGACACAAATCGCTCTTGAAAATGCTGGAGCTGTTGTATACCCAATCAAGACGACGAAAGATTTGCCCGGTCTTGTGGTGAAAGAAGTCCGCGATGTCTATGATTCATAAATAAGAATTGCCTGACCCAAACGCTTATCTCATCCATGCAGACGCAACGCAAGTCGCACGGTTATATCCGAGGCCATTCGAGGCAGTGATTCCATGTACGAGATCCTCTTCAAAAAGGTTCTAAATCCCATCACGAAGATGATGGTGGTTGAAGCTCCTGACATTGCCAAAGTGTGCAAACCTGGTCAGTTCGTGATGATTCGCGTTAATGAAACCGGAGAACGTTTTCCACTAACGGTTGCTGATTTTGACCGTGAAAAAGGAACGATTACCATTGTCTTTCAGGAGGTTGGAAAATCAACCCTACACCTTGGAAGTCTGGAGAAAGGTGACAAGATTATGGATTTTGTCGGTCCCCTTGGTAAACCCTCTCCCACTGAGAAGAACTACGGTACCGTTGTGGCAATCGGCGGAGGTTGTGGTAGTGCGATTGTATATCCAGTAGCCAGGGCTTTCAAGGAGGCTGGTAATTACCTCATCACAATCAATGGCGCAAGAAGTATGGACCTTCTACTCTACAGGGATGAGATGGAAAAGATTGCCGATGAAACATACATAACAACTGATGATGGGACTTGTGGTGTACACGGATTTGTGACAACTGTTCTGTCTGACCTAATCTCTGAGGGTCGAAAAATAGACCTCGTTTTTGCAGTTGGTCCAGTTCCTATGATGAAGTTCGTGTCTAAGACGACTGAACAAAAGAAGATTCACACACTTGTCAGTCTCAATAGCATAATGGTTGATGGCACTGGAATGTGTGGCGCTTGTCGTGTTCACGTTGGTGGACAAATGAAGTTCGCTTGTGTTGATGGACCTGAGTTTGATGGCCACGAAGTGGACTTTGACGAGCTCATGGGTCGTCTAAATGCATACAAGGAACAAGAAGCTGTTTCAGAAACGAAATGGCGTGAAGAACACGGAGGTGCGGCATAATGCCAAAGAAGGACGGGAAAGCCCCAAAGAAGCGAGAGCGACCACCTCCGACGAAGAAGGTTCCAATGCCCGAACAGGACCCAATGGTGAGGAACAAGAACTTCCAAGAAGTGGCACTGGGTTACACAGAAGAGCAGGCGCTTGAAGAAGCGAACAAATGTCTCCAGTGTCGTAATCCAAAGTGTATTGGCGGTTGTCCGGTAGAGGTACCAATCAAGGAGTTCATTGAACTAATCAGAGAGAAGAAGTATATGGACGCCGCCTTGAAAATCAAGGAGACCAACAGTCTTCCTGCTGTATGTGGAAGAGTCTGTCCTCAGGAAACACAGTGTGAGCAACCCTGCATCTACGGCATCCGTAACGAACCAATCGCAATTGGTCGTCTTGAGCGATTTGTTGCAGACTATGCAAGGGCTCACGACGAACCGTTGCCAAAGCTTCCCAAAAAGAATGGAAAGAAAGTTGCAGTGATTGGCTCTGGTCCTGCAGGTCTTACTTGCGCAGGTGACCTCATCAAAATGGGGTACGATGTTACCATCTTCGAAGCATTCCACAAACCCGGTGGCGTACTAGCCTATGGCATTCCTGAGTTTAGGCTTCCAAAGGATATCGTCATGGCTGAAGTAGAGTATCTTGAGAAACTAGGGGTCAAGATCAGATACAACTTCGTTGTTGGAAAGATTCGCACTGTTCTCGAGTTAATGAACGAAGATGGATATGATGCTGTCTTTCTAGGAACTGGTGCTGGTGCGCCAAACTTCATGCGAATCCCTGGAATGAACCTTATCACTGTTTTCTCAGCTAACGAGTTCTTGACAAGGGTCAACCTGATGAAGGCATACGAGTTTCCTGAATATGATACTCCAATACGAATTGGGAATCGTGTTGCTGTGATTGGTGGTGGAAATGTTGCAATGGACGCAGCACGAACATCTCTCAGGCTTGGAGCTAAGGAAGTCACGATTGTTTACAGACGTTCAAGAGATGAACTCCCTGCGCGTCTGGAAGAAGTTCATCATGCAGAGGAGGAGGGAGTCCATTTCCGACTTCTCACAAACCCGACTGAGGTCATCGGAAACGAAAAAGGCGAGGTCATTGGTATGCAATGCATCAAAATGAAGCTTGGTGAACCGGATGACTCAAGGCGACGACGACCAATCCCAATAGAAGGATCTGAGTTTGTTGTTGATTTTGATACAGTGATAGTGGCTATTGGTAACTCACCTAATCCAATCGTTCCACAGACCACTCCCGGTCTTGAGGTTTCTCGGTGGGGAACAATCATTGTAGACGATGAAACTGGTATGACTTCTATTCCAGGAGTATTTGCTGGTGGTGACATTGTCACTGGAGCTGCCACTGTTATCAGCGCAATGGGTGCAGGAAAGCGTGCAGCCCGTGGTATACACAAGCATTTGGGCGGTGAGTAGGATTTCTCTGGAGCTCCTAAAGAGCTCCTCTCTCTCTCATTTCTCTACCGCAATCTCGCAAAACACACTAGAGTGATCAACCTCTACAACCTCAGCTTTGAAGCCGAGTGAAGATGTAATCTCTCGGAAGTCATCTTCACTGAAGGTTGTTGCTTTGAATCCATCTCGGCACACTATGATTCCATTCCCAGTTTTGTCCCAATCAATCTCCCCAACTAATCCTCTATCAGCCTGTAGTTTGAACCAGTCAAGTCTGTGGTTCCAAAACCATTGTGAGTAGCTTGAAAACAGGCATGTCCCACCAGGTCTTGTCACACGTACAGCTTCTGTGATTAAAAGAATCGGGTCAATCTTGAAGGCTGAGATTCCATTTTGGATACAGACAGTCTTGTCGAAGCTGTCATCATGAAATGCAAGTGATTCAGCATTCATCTGTGCAAGATGACATCGCGTTCTTAATTGATGTGAACTCATTGCAAGCTCCAAGCTTTCTTTTGAAGTATCAATGCCTGTAACACTCTTGGATGAATCTATAAGATGATGAAGAACACGACCATAACCACACCCCAATTCAAGCACATCGTCGATTGAATCAATATGTCGTAGGACATGTTCTATCTCAGCAGTCAGATATTGTACGACACGCGCAGGTGCGATGTCATAACATTGTTGAAGTCTATTTGATGAGAGCTTGGATGTGTAGTAGTCTTCGTTCAATCAAATTCATATCAATGAACTAATCCATCGATGATGAGTTTTACGACTCGAGAATGAATTGATATAGGGAATAATCTATTGGAAGGATACCCCGATTTGAGCGTGAATAAACATGGAGAAACATCCAATTAGCACTGAGGAAATGCGCATCCTTGAGTTGAATGCCGCATATCTTGGCGTGACTCATAACATGTTGATGCAGAATGCTGGAAGGGAGGTTGCTCGGGTTGTTGAAAAAACCTCCAAAGTCGATGGAAAACATGTGGCAATAATTTGCGGCCTGGGCGGAAATGGAGGGGATGGGATAGTGGCAGCTAGATATATCGATGAAGCTGGTGCTGATGTGGATGTGTATCTTCTTGGAGATGAGCGGTCCATTAGTAACAAAGATACTCTAGCCAATTGGGAGATTCTAACTCACCTTCATGATATACTGGTTTCAGAGGTGCCCACAGAATCAGCGGTGAAAACGTGTAGGGCAATCAAGGAAGCAGACATCTTGATAGATGGTATCATGGGATTTGGTCTGCACTCGAAATTGAGAGAACCGCTTCTTACAGCTGTTAAGATGATCAATAAATCTGCAGCGACAAAGTATTCTATTGATATTCCCAGCGGTGTTGATTCTGAAACCGGAGCGATTCACGGAGCTGCTGTGAAAGCTGACCACACTATCGCTCTTCATGCTCCTAAGATTGGAATGACAAAGGCTAAAGAATACATTGGAAAACTCCACATAGTTTCCATTGGAATTCCAGAAGAAACTAAGTATACGTGTGGGCCAGGTGACATCAGACCTTTCAAAAGAGCCCGAAGTCCCTATTCCAAGAAAGGAGACTTTGGCCGGATTCTTGTGGTAGGGGGAAGTGATGTCTTTTCGGGAGCTCCTGCTCTAACTGGTATGGCTGCTTTGAGAACTGGCGCTGACCTTGTGAGTGTCTTAGCCCCAGATTCAGTTGTGCCTGCGATACGATCATACAGTCCAAATCTAATGGTTTCAAGTATAGGTACACAAGTTTTACTTCCAGAAGTTGTTGATTCAGTTGTTGAGGCTGCAGAACACAATCATGTTATCGCCATGGGTCCCGGTTTGGGTCTTGAACAACAGACGAAGTTAGCAGTGACATCTATTGTCCAGAAAATTCTGAAATTGAAGAAACCTATGGTACTTGATGCGGATGCACTCAAAGCAATTGCATCATCTGAAATCAAACTCAATCCTAATCTCTGTGTGCTGACTCCTCATTGGGGTGAACTGTCAGTTCTCTTGGATGAAGACCCTGGAGATGACACAATTCTACAGAATCGAACAGACCAAGCAATGGTGTGTGCAAAGAAGTACAACTCTGTAGTCCTTCTAAAGGGTCCTGTTGATGTCATTGTGGACCCTGAGGGGAATTACAAACTCAATAGAACTGGAGTTCCTGCAATGACCGTTGGGGGAACTGGTGATGTCCTCACCGGTATTGTGGCTACATTACTATCTCATAATCAGTCTGCTTTCCGTGCTGCATCATCAGCAGCTTTCATCTCAGGAGTCGCAGGCGAAATGGCTTTCGATGAGCGTGGAGATCACATTGTCGCAACTGACTGTATTGAAAATATCCATCAAGC
>JBHLPA010000136.1:0-6861 GCA_048939935.1 Promethearchaeota archaeon
GGACATGCTTAGCGTGAGCATTACCGGGCGGATGGCGACAAAAAGAAGAGAGAAGATCAAACGCTTGATTTCAGGTGCTGGAAATGTGTCTTTCTTACGGAGATTATCTGCAGTGTCCAAGCTGATGTCGCAGATGCGGATGGTTTATGCAGATTATCCAGAATCACCCAACATGCTTGAGAGTTGGATAAAACGATTACCTCCAATATATCAAGCAGTGAGAAGAAGTTAGAAGTGGTCTTTAGAGATTGGTCAACACAGCTGGAGTTTCAGATATTATCATTTATCATACCTATTCTAGTTGAAGAAAGTTGCTTTCAAGGGTGCTTTCCAATTCACATCGGGGTCTCTTTCTATGAACAGATAATATCAAAAAATCCATCCAAAGAAACCGCTCACAACAGTTGTTCCCTCCATTTTGTGACACATGAATATACATTCTTCAAATACTCCAAGGTATTCTCGCATATTTCCAGAATCTCCATATATCTCGTTCCAGAGTATTTCTTATCAACTGCCATGGGAATCTTAATTCTGCAAGAGATCTCGGAAGTGGGTACATTGTGTACCACCCATTGATAGCTCTCCTTGACAATGTCATAGGTACTTAACAGTCGCTCTTGCATGAACTCGATTTTTAACTTGAAGCTTTCGCTGGATTGAAACACAAATCGTTCAAGGAAATAAGCAGTCACGAGGGAGTAGTAGATTGAATAACAACTACCTGTGAATTGGCTTTTGATCCTCAGTAAATCACGAGAGTTTTCCAAATCTTCAATCATTTGCCAGATTAATTCGGTAACCAGCATAGGATTCAGTTTTACACTTTCTCTGATATCTTCTCCACAGAGTAGCCGGCCATTACTTAACGCCGTCCAGAGGAATAGATTCTCTCTACCTGACTTTGCATCAGCAAGTCCTTTTTCGGTATAGACTTTGCAATCAATGAAAGTGTTAGGTGAAGCCGACTGCAGCATAGCTATACTATTCTTTACCTGTCCTACGCTTTCAACATCCTGCGCTATGACCAGAAAATCCAAGTCGCTTTCATTTCGAGCTTCTCCCAAAGCATGACTTCCTACCAATATTATTGACTTGGATCTCTTGCAGTTCTGTCCAATAAAGTGAGTAACTAAATCTGCAACTTCCTTATTCACAATGTTCTACATCCACCGCTTTTCCCCAAATCAGATATTCGTTTTTTATTCTGTCAATCTCCCAGTTACATTTTCTGTCGAAGAATCCTTTTAGCACCAAGGTAGAGTAGCGTGGCAGGTAATACGGAAACAATGAGAGGCATAATAAAACTCAATCTTACTGCATCCTGAGAGTGTAGGGAACCAAAGCTGTCCACTGTATACAACAAGTCTCCAGTAAATGCATCGAATACTGTTGTTTTCCCAGACCAGAGATCTTCCTTTACCCAACATAAACGAAACTCTTGTGGTTTAATCTCATTGAAATCTTCAACATCCTGAGACACTCTGTAGAGAGTAAGGATTGAGCCATATCCCATTGCGTTAATGGAAACGACACCATCTGTCGGGATATCATCAACTTGAATCCACTGATATGAGAAATACTCGATTCCACCGGTGATCCCGTCTATCTCCACACTTATGGTCCCAATCCTGGAATCGACCATAATACCATTCACAACCTCTTGAAATCGAAAGCGGTATGTGACATCGTTCTCGTTAACATAGCTAGTCCAATTCATGGAGTATATCCGCAAATTGACAGGTATGTGATAACCTAACTCCTTGAGTGCTGTTGTTGCATATTCTTCAGCAGTTGATTGATTGACCACTTCACCTTGGCACATTATAGGACTACCAGAATATCCAATAATTCCTCCAGTAATGGCATTCACTATTACTCTTGCATTTATGTTTTTAAACGAGATTGTCCATCTTGGAAGCGCTTTTGACATTTCTGTGAACAATCTATTAATTTCGAGTTGTTGAACCGATAGATTAGAAAAGACCTTGGTAACGAATTGTTGAGCCGCCAGTTCTGCATCGATCACGGATACGGAGTAGTCATTTGTGTAGTCCACCCTTATGATGTATGGTTTCTCACTTATCACGTCATAATCAGCAGGATACATAAAGGACTCCATTGAGGTCAGATTATCAGTACTTATGTCTTCAAAGGGCAGTGCATTTAAAGAAGCCCCTGGCAAATTTCCTACAGATGAATTAAGATTTCCAATTGCAAGGCTTGAAACAAGTAGGATTGCCGCGATTACTACTGATGTGAGAGAATACAAAGCTGGTTTTAGCATTATACTACGCATCAATTTAACCTCAAGATAATTATTGAACAATATCTATTAGGTCTAACTTTTTGCTATGTTGTTCTAAAATTTTCAATTCATTGAATCTCCATCTTGTACATTCTATAACTCTCAATCCAGCTTGTTGTCAATCCAAAACCAAGTACAAAGAGAAGAAGCAGTGAGATTGGTCCTGTTGAAAAAGGAAGAAAAATCAAGTAGCCTGGGATAAGTGTAGTATAGAAAGCAGCGTAAAAGAGGTACCGAGGTATCAATAATCTCCCAGAACCCACAAAAAACTTGAGCACGCCCACTTTCACAGTTCTTTCTAGGTGATACGAACCATGCGAATCTGTACTAACAAGACCAAGGTCTTCAAGCTTGGTAAGGTGATATGTTGCAAGACTTGGACTAGAAAGTCCAGCGCCCCTCTGGATAGTACGTAAACTGGATTCTTCAGGATTTTTCAAGAGATACCAATAAACTCTAAGCGTCTTCCCCTTCAGCTCTGACGCAATCTTTTCTGTTTCTGATTTGTTTTCAGCCAAAGATTCATTCATTCTATTTCACCTCGCCTTTACATCATATACTTGAAATTACTGTAATCCTAATAAAAAAAAGAACGAGACGCTGATACGCGTCTCATTCTAGATTACGAACTTATGGTCACAGTCAGATCATAATATCCTCCATGTGTGTCAGTCTTGTAAATGTACAGGAAATAGGTTCCGTGGCCATTCGTGAAATACCACCACTCTTGCGCTCCGGGTCCTGCAGCATCACGAGATATTACTGTTTGCAGATATTCGTTGTAAACAATGAATCCGACATCGAGGTCGTCCGTGTTCGGAACAACCCAAATATCGACATCATGATAAGCAGTGACAGTGAATCGATACCAATCCACATCAGGATTCCATAGCCCTTCGTCATAGACATGAAAAGTCTTGTCGTAGCCAGATCCTAGATTTCTCGCATCTCCCCAACTATCACCAGCATAATCATATTCGTCAAGAGTGAGAGTATCATCGCCATCCATTCGAGCTATGTCTTGGGTTTCGGAATCGACATTAGCATATGCGTGATCATAGCATTCTTCAAATGTCGCACTATTCACACCATAATCAAAGAAATAACGACTGAAAGCATAGGCCTCTGTCTTTAGTACTTCCTCATCCCATCCAAATACGCACTGAGCACCGGCTTCCAAGAATCCCTCTGCTAAACTCAAGTCTATATCCTCCCAATGGTCTATCCACCAAAGAATATAGATGGGGTAATTATTTGCAAAAGTCCAGCATCCGCAAAGGAATGCTAGATCCATCCCACTAAGATCCAAGTTTTCTACATTTGCCGCCCAAATGTTATCAGTGTCTGTGCAAAGGAAGGTTTCCATCTCAGAGTTATATTCCCCATAACCTCCATGACCTAAGTGATACAATACTCGCTCGTATTGAAGTTTATTCACCTCTTCATAATAAGTTGGTTCTTCGTAATATCTTGCATACCATTCGGTAGCTAGATCAAAACGATCGTAGATTTCTGATGCGCATTCGTGCGTGGGATTACAATTCGGGTCCCAGGTAAAAACATCCTCGTATATATCAAGCGTTGAGTCTCGGAATATGAGTTCTCCCGTACTAGCATCGATGTAGTATACTATTGTGCCTCCATATTGAGATTTAGCTGTTATGACCCAAGCTAGCTGAGGTTCATAGCTCACTCTGCCATCTAGAAATCGTCCCACAACATTGAGATCACACTGAATGGTCATATTAATAGAGATAGGCTCTTCTCTATGTAGGATATCTACAACTTCAGAACACGTAAGTAGAGGTTCAGGCATAGTCTCAACTGAATGCCAGCATTTTGTATATGAATAAACAAGCCCTGATTCCTGACTTACTCTTATTCTAATGAAATCTCCTAATACCGGAATAGTATCAACAAGATGCGCCCAAGAAATCTGCCATCCATCTTCATCTTCACTTGTTTCCAAGAGATTTGCATCTTCAGGAATAGGATTGTATCCAAATACTTCCAGTTTGTTTAAGAAATCCGTAGCTCTGCTTTTTACTGCCTCCTCAGACATTTGATGTAAATCATTATTTTGCGCATGTTTTTTATCCATATCGAGGAAATATACGATTTCATTACTAATAGCATCAATTTTTACCTCAACGATATGGTGTTCAGACGTAGTCCACCTAACACACCAGAACTCTTGGTCCAAATAATCGTCACCAAGAAATTGAGTGCTAATTAACTCAGCATTGGATTTTGGTTCAGCAAAAGCCAAAGCCAAATCTTCCATTCTCTGTTCAATAGTTTCCTCATTTGAAGACATTGCTCCTGATGCATATGTCGGTAATATAAGAACCAACCATATCAAAAAAAAAGCAAAAACAATAGACTTCTTATTAGTTACATTTTTCTTCCCCAACTATCATACCACCTGAAAGAGAAGCGAGAATCACCTCTCTTATTTTTCCTGTGATTGATTGTTTTTAGGATCGTGCGAAACTCCCTTTTCCACGATGGTATATATAATTGAAATATACCTTTATCAAAATTGTCATTGAATTCAGATGGGCAGATTATCAATTACTCTCTTATCTTACTCTGAATCAGTTACATTCTAGAAGAAGAGTTTTCACTTATCGAGGTGACCATAGAAAACTAAACTCCAATGTTTATTATGAGTGTATTTTTCGCATTTCGCACAATTGGGAAGTTGAGGATGCGAATTCGAATATAACAGCGATTAGGTGGGGTCTGAATGAGTTTCAGACCCCTGGGACCTTACAGGTTTTTCGTTACATTCTTGCTCCCCAGTCAAGATCCACAGGTCCCAAGAGATATCACGAATTCTTTGAATATAAGCAGTTGATGACACGAATAAACTGGGATTTAATATTAAAAGAAAGCAGTTTCATCTCATTTGCATAACTCATCAAGTAACAAACTTCGTTAATTTTTGATTTTTCCAAAAATCCTGTTACTCGTGTCTTGAAACTTTGATTTCCCTGTAGAGATGTATTTATCAGATTGCTATTAAATACTGAACACCTCAATGAACCATTCAATTCTTACGAACTCAAGTAAGAATTCCTTCAACACATCGCATTCATTCTGGATATGTGTTGAAGGAGATTTAGAGTCCACCAGAAACAAGAAGGAGATAATGAGAGGTCTACAGATATCACATGCGGTCTGGAATGACGGAAATTCTAATAAATCCGAGTAATGAACCAAAAGACAAGCACTTTTTGTCTTGGAATTTTATATGAGGAGATTATCAATTACTCTACCATATTGTCTTCATTATAGAAACTTAGTCCAAAATTGTATATACTCTGATAGGTCTGTGAGATGAGTCATAGATGAAGTAATGACTAATATGCAAGATAGATGATGGTCAGTGTCACGATTATTTCAGAGAAGAACGCACAGACGAACATAAGCCATGGAATTCCAGCTACCTCTGCCACTGCATAGACAAAACATGCTATCGTCACAGACCACAGGACTCTAAATCGTTGTGTTAAAGCAAGGAAAATCGTCCCTTGAAATACTCCACCCATCAATTTTGCAAAGGTCAGACTTCGACCAAATCCGTTTACTGTCACAGAGAAGACGGTTGGAGCAAAGCTGAGCATGACTATAGGGGCTCCTGAAACCAATGCTCCCATGATATGTCCAAATTCATGGACTACCCCGCTAAAGAGATAGAGATAGGGATAGATAAGGAGTAGAAAGAAGTACTCACTCTTCGATGGTCCCTCTCTCAACAGCTCTTCTCTGCTTTCCCACTGCTGTCGAAAATTCATCCATGCTAAGTTGATCTTCTTAAGAGTGTCATTAGCTCTGATTTTCTGTTTTAATGCAAGCGAGTTCTCGGAGAATACAGGTGAAACATTATCTTTCTTTGTCTTGTTTATCATATACTCGTCTCCTAACATTTTCTATGATCAATCGAACATAGACCAGGTACCATCCAGCGTAGGCACTGCAATCGGATGGTTCCCATCCCGGTACACATCAATGAAGAACTGGTCTCGCCTCTCAGCGACCTTTGTCCAAGCACCTCTATCACGACGATAGTATCTATAGTCGGAGTTGGTGTGTTTTACCTCTACAACAACGTCTCCAGGAATGCTATCGATGTTGTTGATCCACAGTTCCTTAGTATCATGAGAGTGTTGTGAGAGCAGAAAGCAGAAGACTCGGTCATACGAAGACTCGACAAGTGCTACGTGCGGACGGTCTATTGAGTTCCAAAGTTTCGGTGCCGGGAGATTCTTATGTGACGAACACCCCACAGCAGAATACAGAATATTGTATAGATCTCTGTTGGTCAATTGCAACCCACCACGATGCTCTTGTTACATGCACAAGAATAACATCAGTTAATTATTAGTGATAAATAGTATATAATATTGATATGTCATAGACGAGTTTTGAGAGATTGTGTTTATGAGCCGTCTAACGTGCTAAAACGTCATTTTGGATTCCACTTATTTAAAAGAATCATTCTGTTCAACTGTACTTTAAATATGATATGTAATATTATAACATAATCA
>JBHLPA010000137.1:0-6809 GCA_048939935.1 Promethearchaeota archaeon
CAGTGTCTTTGAATGGATCACCAACCATGTCGCCAGTTACTGAGATATCATGAACCCTGTGCCAATCCTGTGTTCCTTGCTCATATTTGGTGTACTCAGGCGACTCAATGATCTTTTTCGTATTATCCCAAGCACCACCAGCATTGTCCATCAACAGAGCAAGAATAAGACCAGCCATGACTGCCCCACCAAGGTAACCTGCTAGTGCTTCCAGGCCAAATATCACTCCTGTAATAATGGTGACTGCAATAGCAATGAGCGTCCCAGGCATGAGTTCTCGTATTGCACCTGAAGTGGCAATAGCGATGCATCTGTCATAGTCAGGTTTTGATGTCCCTTCAAGAATCCCAGGATCTTCTTCGAACTGTCTTCGAATTTCAGTGATCATTCGCTCAGAGTTGTTCTCAACACCCAGGATTAGTATTGCTGAAAATGCCACTGGTATAAGAGTTCCAATAAGTGCCCCAGCCAGGACCGCTGGGTGTGAAATATTCACCACCAAGAGTTCATCAATCCCGGGGATGTCTAATGTTTCAGTCGACTCTATGAATGCTGCAAACAGTGCCAATACAGAGATTGCTGATGCACCAATGGCAAACCCCTTAGTGATCGCCTTTGCTGTGTTTCCGCTTGCGTCTAGTTTGTCACAAGCCTCGATTGCTTCTTGGGGTGCTTGTGCTTGTTCGATTACTCCTCTAGCATTGTCTACAATTGGTCCGTATGCATCTGAACTCATGATCATTCCATTTGTGGAAAGAAGACCTACTGCAGCGATAGCTACACAGTAAATCCCGCCCTCCCAGGGGTCAACTCCTAGGAATGCACCCAATGAGAATGAGACCACCATGGCTATAGCAATACCGATCACAGAGGGCAAGATGCTGAGTAGACCATATGAGTAACCTGATAGTATAAGATTAGCCGCACTCTTGTCTGCGGATTCTACCATGTTCGGAACAGGTTTGAATCCAGATAACCCTCTATCGCTCGTGAAGACATCACTCGTAAATCCAATAAACACCCCAGCAAACAGACCAACGATTGCAGAGATTGCAATGACCATGTTTTGACCAAGAAACAGTATCAAAGCAATGGTGAAGATTGCAAATAGGATTGTTGTGAGATAGGTTCCACGATTTAGAACCGGGCCAGGGTCTTGGTCCTGTTTTGGTCTAACCAAAAACACACCGAGGACTGAAGCAATTGTACCAAGTGCTGCAATCATCAAAGGAAGCAACGCAAAGAAAGGATCAGGCAAAGGGATACTGATGTCAATTCCTGCACCAAGGATAGCTGATGCAAGAATGGCAGCCACATTACTATCATAGATGTCTGCACCAGTCCCAGCTACGTCACCGACATTATCTCCGACCGCATCAGCAATAGCAGCCGGGTTTCGCGGGTCATCCTCGGGAATGTGATGTTCAATTTTCCCGACAAGGTCAGCTGATAGATCAGCTGTTTTTGTATAGATGCCACCACCTGCTTTAGCGAACAATGCAACTGTACTAGCTCCAAATGAGAACCCAGTGATTATCTCCCACAATTCTGCCTGTTTATTAACCGCAATAGCGGTGAAGAGTGGCTCAGGGAGAACATAGTTCCAGAGCCAGTACAATGATGAGAGACCCACAAGTGCAATTCCTGCAATCATGAGACCCATTACTGACCCTGCACGAAATGCAACCTTGAATGCAGGGTTAAGTCCACCTGATACAGCCGCCGCAGCAGTTCTTCGGTTCGCTTTCGTTGCAACGATAATGCCGATATATCCTGCAGCCATACTGGCAAGTGAACCTAAAATGTATGAGATCGCAATTGGTAAACCAAAGGTCCCGAATATAAGTGCAATAAGGACTGCCAGGATGATTGTGAATATTAGGAGAATCCGATATTGGACTTTGATGAATGAATAAGCACCTTTCTCTACGAGACAGCTTACCTCTTTCATCGCGTCGTCACCTTGACCAGCTTTCATCACATCTCTGTAAATGTAAAGAGCAATGAAGATGGCGAGTAGACCTGAAAAGAGGCTAGTTGAGAGAAATAGTATCATCGACATTGTCGCTTCTATCTTTCGATTGAAAACTATATTATAGAGGTTACTGTTTACTCGTTTGTGGAAAAGTATCTAGCAGTTTTGTCATATAGCGGACAAAGGGGAGGGTGGCGAGCACACGGGAAGTCGTGGTAGGAGGGGGAGTTTTCGTATGAGGGCATTGTTACGAAAAACAAGCCCGTGTGCTCGCCATTTTTGTACTATTCGATAATCACATGCCCATGGATGCTATTCATCTCATTGAACCGGGCGTAAATCTCAGGTGACACTCTCTCAATATCGTCGATATTAAGCGAATCACCTACTCCCTCAAGGAGCAATCGATTGAATCGAGAATTCAAATATTCATCCAATTCACGAACAGCTCTGAATGTGACTTTCAGACTCAGTTTATTTTCATTCTGTTGATACACCTCAACTCTTGCGCTTCCATAAGACGGATCTTTGCGTAGCTCCTCCACGATTGTTAGAGCACTCCTGATGTCCTCCCAGACTGTCAGGGTCTTGTTAAGAAAAGTCAGTCCCTCAGTGTTGGGTGGTGTTGGCGTGGCATTGTCCCTACACATTTTCCTATGAGAGAATATGCGGGGAAAGAAATAACGATGTATCTCGGATTCTCCGAGCTACTTCGAACACCACACTTGTGTAGTGATTCATACCCACTCTACTTTGATAAGATATGGTTTCAGTCCGATAGGAACCTTCGTTTGAGCCTTTAATTTTGCCTGAGCAGTCAAGACAACGTCCGAATCAATACCAAATTGGACGAGGTTTGGACAACTGAAGAGTGGTGAGATGTCAAGAGTTTCCAGTTCATTATTCTCCAAAGTCAAGTTTCTTAGTTTCTTACATTTGCTCAAGACTGAGAGGTCTATATCTGTGAGCTTGTTCTCATAGAGATGAAAAGCCTTCAATGCCCTGCAATGCACAAGAGGCACGAGATTGATTGACTTTATTCTGTTGAATGAGAGGTCAAGGTGCATGAGGCTGGTGCACCCTTCCAAGGGATTGAGATCAATCTGTTCAATCTCGTTTCCGCCCAATGAAAGTTCAAGAAGTGCGTCACACTCCTGAAGAGGAGTAAGGTCGATGCTCTGAAGCTCATTTCCGGAAAGAGTCAGCGCTTCGATGTTTGAGAACTCCTTCAGGACTGATAGGTCAGTTGTACCAATCCTTTTGTCACTGAGATCGATATTTGTAGCATTGGGAGGAAAGCGTTCGACTACTTTACCACCTTTTTTGGTTTCGCTCCAAATGGTAATATCATCCATTTCTGATTCTTCCAAGGTCATCACATACATTCCTCACTTATAATCTGGTATGGATGGATCATTTTCAGAATCATATTCTGGATACACATTCAAAAGCACCTCTAATTGTATCAGCAAAAATGTTCAGGTGGAGTTATTTGGTTGAAGTTGCTAAGATGATTCACAACTTTAGGAGTTGGACTAGTGAGTCTGAGTGGTCCACTACGTGACAAGAAGGGGTACATCAAGACAATTCTAGAACCAATTGATATTAGGATTCAAAGTATAAGGAATAGAACAGCTGGTGATGCGATTGCGTACTATGAACTCATTTGGGACACACCAAGCGCGGAACCTCGAACAGGAGAGATTGAGATTATTCTTATGTCACGATTTGATGATTTATTGTTCAGAATTGTAAGAGACACTCTCACTAGTCAGCGGATTGTACGAAGAATTACCAGTCGAAGCACTAGGATCTTGTTCAGACATACTGCAAGTCTTGAAGTTTCAATAGATACCTCAGCAGTCTAAGTATCATCTGACATTAGCTTTATTTTGATTCATCCCAAATTCATTTCAAATCCAAATCGTGGTGGATGTAGTCTAATATGAGTCAAGAGAACAAGTTGGGTCTTCGAGGACCTGTTGCATTAGCTCTAGGAGGCACCTTTGTTGTTTTCCCATTGCTTACATATTCCCTTTTGCTTTATGATGGACGATTATCGTTTCCTTATTCTGGTGCAGCTTCAGGTATGATGCTTTTTGTTTGTACTGTAGTATTTCTTGGTCTAATGATGGTAGGAATGGGTCTGCAGATGATATTACGTGATAGTAGATAGGATTTGTACTCAAACAATATTCCTTATCGCTCTCAAGTCTTCTATGAAGAGAAGTCCGAGTATCAAGTCACCAGTAGCAACCAGTACTACCCAGATAGATGCTTGTCCAAGGAAGAACCACAATGTTGGGATGATAAAGACAGTTATCTTCTCAAAACAAGCCATCAAGATGAGCCCATGGTTCTGGTTCATATCGGTACTCACAATGTAGAATCCAATGCCAAAGACGAAGACCAATCCCATAAAAGAATCAAACCATAACATTGAGTTTGGAATTTCAAGACCAACGGCAACAAAGTAGTTCATATCTATCCTCGGGAGAGCCAGAAAGACAATTGCAAGTACCCAGTTCCAAATTGCGGCACATAGGAACAGGAGTCGATGATATCGTTCTCTGTCCAATAGTGTTTCACCAACATATGCGGCTCATAATCATAGATATAACTCCAGCGTCTTATCAGTCTGAAGCTGTTCAAAAGAAATGCCAGAATCCTTTCGTATGTGACTCGAAAAAACGATGGAAATAGTAAACACAGGAAGGAAGCAATCATCCTTCCTGTATCAATAATTCATTGTTCTCTGAATTAACGTACCTTCACAAAATACACAACTACCACTATGGCTACAATTGCAACTCCAACAACACCGAGGAGGAGTGGATCAAGTGGGATTCCAGGAGTTCCTGAGGAAAGGACAAACTCGGTGTATCCAGTGTAATTGTTACCGATGAAGATGCTCAATCCATTGTTTGTCAGGTCCTCAGCAAGGGCAAAGGTTGCTTGCCCAGTAAGTGATTGTCCACCTCCTACTGCAATCAGAGAATCAAGCACTTGATCGGAAGCATCGAGGATAAACAGGCTTTCCTTACTACCCAAACGAGGACTTAGACACTGAGTCAGAGTGATAAGAGAGATGCTATCACCAGAAGATGTTCCTCCAGAAAATCCTGTCACTGAAATGTCTAGTCTAGGAGTCATCTCAAGCAAATACTCGAATGAAGGAATGAGGTCTTCCCATAGAGAGTCTATTTCTGACTCCACCGGGTTGAAGTACCCGTAGATGCCTTTCCATTCACGGATGATATGTGTGCTATTGTTCTCAATAATCACATGGGCTTCCTCTGTGTCCACAGTGGCATTGTGATATATCTCAAATGTGATTGGGACAGTCGTACCGCGCTCGTAGTACATCCACTCCTTCCAACCACCACTCAGACCGGTTTCAAATCTGCTGTTTGAACCTATGTATCCCAGATAGTCGTTGAACCCGTCAGGGAGAATATCTGCGAAGTCTGATGCAATCGAATAATAAAGTGGACCTTCAGGCCAGTTCTCATATTCATTGGTCGGGAAATAAGTCGCATTAATCCCTGTATGGAGAGAATATGCCATCGCAAACCGATGTTTCAGGGCAAAATCACGAAATGCCTGAGTCTCGGGCTCTGAGAATGGTTCTGTTCCACAGTAAATCTGGGTTTCTTGAATAAACAGATCGCCACCACCCACACCCCAAAACTTGGGGTAGTTACGATTGAGGTCAACTAATCCAACCTCATCCTCGTTTACTAAACCATCACCATCATTGTCGATACCTTCCCAATACTCCCAGTCGTAGCTATTGATGTTTGGAACTTCTGTTGGATAGTCTTTTTCATAGACAAGAAAGTCAGAAATCCAGCCATCACCATTTACATCCTCAACGTCATCTTCCGAAACAAGACCGTCACCATCATTGTCGTAAGGCCGGAGATTTTTCCGCAACCAGTGGTTTCCTTCATTGACCACAATCTCAAGAGCGTCTGGATTAAGGGTTGGAATGACGAAGATCTCCTGTGTATCGACGTACTCAGTAATAGTGTCATCGACACCATAGTTGTTCAGTAAATGAAGAATGAACCTCAGTGACATCTCTACAGTTACCTGCTCTCGGCCATGGTGTTGTGCGACAACAAGTGTCTTCGCTTTTTGCACTGTGTTAAGCTCATTCGTGATACGAAGACAAGTCAGGTTTCTACCCTGGTAGCTTTGACCAAGGATTTCCACATCAACAAGTTCTGGTGCAAGGTTGTTTATGTTCTCTATCTCTTCATCAAGTTCCACAGGGTCATGAAACTGCTCATCATAGATCAGTGAAATTGTCGCCCATGTTCTTTCAACTGATGGTGTTGTCGCCTTCTCAATGACGAGGACACCGCCTGCTGGCTGTGAGGCCATTACCTGGACAGGTGCTATGAGTAGTGTTAGGATCAGAGAGAGAAGTAGAATCCTAGATTTTGTACACGTAATATTGATTCACCTCTGGTTTTATGCTAGCCCAGCCAAACCTCCTAGCAATCTCACGCTCTGGGACCTATTAGCAGACGTTCAGAATATCCAAAATCCCTATAATAGCCGTTTAGTTCAACGTAAGGTCTTGCATGAAAGTCCAAGAAACAATGTACATAAGAGGGAGAGCACGAGAACAGGCGAGTGAAAGGTCATGAAGAAGACAATCATTGTGTATGAGAGCCTCTATGGTAACACAAAGAAGATCGCAGAGGAAATCTGTGAGGGAATTAACACGGTTGATGGTGTGAATTGTGAGGTTAAAAAGACCGGTGAGATTCACACTGATGACCTATGTGACTATGATGCGATCTTATTTGGTTGTCCGAATCAC
>JBHLPA010000138.1:0-6716 GCA_048939935.1 Promethearchaeota archaeon
GATTGATTTCGATCAAGACTTCCCTGTCCGGGGTATAGATGGATCTTTATCTACGGTAGAGTATTCATTTGATGGTGGCGCAAACACTAGTCTTATTGATCAGACTGGTGGTCGTTGGACTGCTACCGTTTCCACAGCTGGAAAAGTAAATGGTACATACCAGCTTGTTGTCTTTGCAGAAGGTTATGCTTTGGAAAATCAAAGCCTGACGATTACTGTGAACCTAATCTACCAAACACAGGCTCTAAGTGTAAATTGGTTACCCAAAAATAGCATTTCATATCTCAATACAACAAAACTCTCGATAACCTATAGAGGAATGGATGGTACGAATATCACAGACGCCACTGTCAATGTCACTTTCCAAGGTTCTACCTATGATCTAACATGGGATTCATTATCTCAGACTTACTGGATTAATCTGACTGGAGAGAATTTCACAGGAGTTCCTGGCACATTCAATCTGAATGTCAGCGCGTGGAAGCTAGGATATGAAGCTCAGTTTGATGATACAATCACCGTCATCATTGGAAGCCAGTCTGGTGAAGTGTTCAATGTTGTATATAATCCATCGACACTAAACATATCCTACATTGAAAGTCTATTCATTCAAGTCACATACGAGTACGCTTCGGTACCATTTAATGAGAATGAAACTGATGTGGTAGTAACATTTGTTGGAGATTCAAATGTTACTCTTTCCTATAATCCAATTTCAATGAAATGGGAAACTATCATTCAGGGAAGAGATCATTTGGGAACCTGGACCATCAATGTCACTGCGACAACTATTGGATTCAATACGAGTTTCGAATCCACTACATTGATAGTGTATGAAGATACTCCAATAATCAGCAGCAATCTGCCTGTAAATGTGAGAACAGACTATGACCATTCTGTGACATTCTCAGTTTTTGTGACAGATTCGATTGGGACTGCAATCAATGATGCTAATGTGTCATTCACAGCTTTTGGGACCTTCTACAACTATACCACTGGTGCAAGTGGGGAATATGTAATTACGATTGTGCCGTGGACTACTCGTGGACCACATGAGTTCACTGTGATGGTAATTAGGACTGGTTACAGTACAAGTGAATTGAACCTTACAATAATAGTTGACGCATCAACATCGTTTAGATTTGAGGCGAGCTCATACGAGGAATATGAACAATGGGATCTCACAATCAATGTGGAATACCTAGACACATTCTATTCAACACCGATTCTTAATGCAATAGTAAATGTCACAATAGACGGGACTGTATATCCATGCGAATTTGTAGGATACTATTACCAAGTCAACGTCACTTTAGACTTAACGCCAGGCATCTATACTATTGAAGCTGCAGGTTCTGCATCCTATGCAAATGCACACACGGATCAAGTAAATCTAGATGTCGACGCAAAAGAAGTTGTACACTTAGTAATCGAGTTTGTGCCTCCGCGGGTTATTGCGGGGGAACTCATGGAGGTTAGAGCAACACTCTGGTCAAATGATACAGAACTTATCATGCCAGGATTCAACATACATTTTGAAATCTCTATCTACTATTCGAATGGCACCGACGTTCACTATGCCGATGCAAGTCAGATTGATACTACTAATAGTGAGGGAGTAGCCACCTACAGCTTTAATGTACCAGAAGGTCAAATTGACAGACTCTCAGCAACAGCGACATTTGCTGGGCAGCGTGAAATATGGAGCTCTCAGACCACTGAAACAACAGGAGTTACTGTAAGCATTCTGTCACTTCTCTTCGCATTCTTATTCAGTGACATTGGACTAATGATTATTCTATCTATTGCTCTGCTCGGGATTGTCGCAGCAGGATATAATCGCGGTGTCAAACCAAAGAAGAAACTAGCAAAACTAAACTTAGAGAATCAACTCCAAATGTTCAGGGACCTAGAAACTGTCCAACACTTCATGGCGGTTTATCTTGATCGAGGTACGTGTGTGTTTTATCATCCATTCACAGAGGAGAGGATTCAACCAGATCTCATCAGTGGATTCATTGCAGCCATAACCAGTGTTTATGGTGAAATCAAGGGAGATGGTGTCCGCGGGACATTGGAAGAGATTCAATACCATGGACTTCGACTCAATAGTTACAGTGGACAGTATATCATCGGCATCCTCATTCTCGAAGGCGAAATGACACCACTCCTTAGAGAGAGACTACAATTCTTTGTGGAGCTGTTTGAGAATCAATACGAGAGAGACCTTGACCATTGGACTGGTCTTGTTGACTGTTTCGATCCTGAATGGGTTGTTTCCACTCTCAATGCAGCTTTCAACTATTCATGGCATCTACCTCATAGATTTGGTCCCACTCAGAAAGTTACCAAAACAGATGCAAAGATGCTCGATTATATCAGTGCAGTACGTGATGAGCGTAATGAGTTTTACATCAAGAATCTTCTTGGACCACTAGCAGAAATGCTTGAGAAGACCGAGGCAGAGGTGCTAGATAGACTCCTTATATTAGAAGAGAGAGGCATCATCGTATCCATTGGTGTTCAGACAATACTTCAGAGGCAAGGAATGACTCTAGCCGAAGGTGCAGAAGAGCAAATGATCAAACCACCCGAGAGTTTGGATGAGTCAGAAGCAGTATTAGAATTCGACGAACTTGAAGAACCTAAAGAGCCGCCCGCTGAAGAAGAAATAGAAATTGAACCACTTCCAGAACCTGTCACCGAAGAAAAAACAGAGGTTGAAGCTCCGTCAGAGCCAGAACCTGAGCATGATCCAATGGAGGCTTTTGTCCAAGACGTAGAGTCACTTCTGGTAGCTAAATCAAAAGATGAGGAGAAAAAGCCAGAGGATAAAGAGCTCGACCAATTTGTCAAGGATCTAAAAGAAAAGATTGGTGAAGATGAAGAATCTGATGACTAGTTCTTCAGAAATTGACATACCTTTGAGCAAAGAACACTTATGTACATCACAAAGAGGTGTGGAGTAGTGCGTAGAGATGCCTTGGAACATTGATAACTATAACATCGTTGACGGCCGCATCCTAATGGTAGAAATTTCTGTTCCCCTTATGGAGTTCATCTATCTCAAAATTGATGATGTCAAAGAGGCTTGGGTGAGATTTCTGGGCCAATTTATTTCTGAACAACCAGGAATAGACATGTCCTGGGAGATGGAACCTCGAGAGGAGAACGCGTTAGTAACACTAAAAATTGCAAAGATAGGAAATCTTCCCAAATTTAGTCCAGAAGAAGCAATTGGTGCACTTGATGCTGTAGATGCTCTCTTTGAAAAACCATAAACTAATGATTAGACAAAGAGGGTACTGTACGCGTACCATTACTCAAGATTGTTACTTTTTTACTTGAGGCAAGCATATTTTGGGCAGCTTCAAGACCATCCTGGGGATCCCTCACTGCCGTACAATGCAAACGTTCCTCAACTAGTGACTCTCTGAGTCTGCTGCAAATCACGACATTTCTTGAGTTGAGAACATTCCAGAAGAAACGGGCTTTCTCCATCCCAACCTCAAAATTCGTTTCTGTAGCAAGCAGAATTTCAGGTTCAGATGAAAATTCGGACATGCCCTGTACAAATCCCTTAGGACCAACATCCTCGCGACACTCAGCAACAAGCACGATTGCACCTCCATACTCGGTTACCTCATAAGCAGGATAGAGAGAATCAATTGCGTCATATAGTGTAGAGTCATAAGGATTACCACCAGCACTCACGATTGCAATGTCTGCGCGTCTACTATAATCAGCTTTAGCAATCCTTTTAGCTGCTTCTACACCAGATAACCATGAGGAATGCGGTTCTCCAGCTACAATGTGAGCTAGGTTGTTCTGCCAATCGGACACAGAGTTGACAATGAAATCGAGTCCTGCGAGCTGAGTGATTTCTACCATATCTACACAAGATGGCGTTTCTAGGTTGAATTGGCCAATTGGTCCTTTAGCGCGTAATCCTGCATTTCTCTTTATGGTGCGCTTTCCAGATACACTAGGTATGACAGACATCCTTCCTCCAGTAGCACCATAGAATGTATCAGGTCTAATCTCACCTAGACCTATCTTCATGTCAGCGCATAGATATACTTCATTAATATAGACAGGTGTGGAATGAGTAGGAGTTTCACCGACTAACTTGATCGTCGCAATGTCTAATGGTTTGTGCAGAATCAATGAATGTCCTCTAGATTCAGGACTTCCCAGAAAATCATTAACCTTGGTCTTCAATATTCGTGATCCAAGAGCAATGGGATAAATGATAGTCACATTGTCAGGATTAAACGCAAAGGTCTCTACACTATTCAGAAGTGAATTGAGGAGTTCTTCTATCAAAACTTGATTTTCAACTTGATTGACTACAATGACAATCGAGTCAACATCTGAAACACGATGAGAGAATGGTAGTGAGTCGACTGGAGATTCAATAACCCGCAGCAACTCCGAAGCTATATCTGGATACTCAGTTACTGTCTGAGGAGTGACTTGCTCGAGAGAGGATCTATCACTAAGCTCCATAGGTAGAGACCCCTCTCCATATCTCAAGTCAACTCTCATTATGATTCAACCTGATTTGTTGTTTCCGACTCGCCTCTTAAAGTTACCAGCCATTTGAAGCAATGTTCATATTCTGGATGACTCTAGATTGGACTAACAGGTTGGAACAAAATGAAGAGGTCAGACAGTTTGCTATTGCTATCTGTGGTCGCACTTCTGATCTATCTGGTTCTAAGTGTCCTAATTCCAGACCTGATTAGTCCGATTGGTGTGCTGTACAACTGGCTCCTCGATGTTTCCCTTTTACTAGGCTATGAGGGAGCATTCATTATATCAATAATCGGAAACGCGACAATTCTTGTTCCGTTTCCATACATAGGAGTTGCATTCATTCTGGGAGGATTGAGAGAAGAGGCAACAATGACCTTCATCTTCGATCCCTGGTTGATTGGTCTGATATCGGGAATTGGAGCAATGCTTGGTGAAATGACGGGGTACTTGATTGGATATGGTGGAGGGAAATTAATAGATGAAACACAGACCAATGCGTTCAAGAATTATGTTGAATCACATCCTAAAGCGACTCCATTTGTCGTGTGGTTCCTTGCAGCGACTCCCATCCCTGATGATGTTTTGCTAGTACCCTTAGGAGCCGCTCGATACTCATTGTGGAAGATTGTTCTTGCGCAACTTCTAGGAAAAACGATGTTCTTGATGGGTATTGCTTGGTCTGGGAGGATTGGTCTTGATTTTGTTGATTCATTGATAGGTAACATGAATCCCTTGAGTATCACATCTAGATTAGTTGAGATTTCTAGCGTCCTACTGGTTATTATTGCCATCTACATGTTAGTAAGGATTGATTGGAACACTCTAATCAATCATGATCCTCAGGATCAGTAGTGTGAGTGCCCTCGAAGATTTTCTTGCCAGCTTTCGTAAGTGTGACAAATCCATCCTGCAGAATTTTTCCAATGGTGCCAATATTGATGGAGCTTAATGAAACAGGGAACTTCACCATTCCAATATCATTCATCTCACCAAGAAGTTGGAGATAAGCTCCTAATCGATAGAGCGCCAGAATACCTACGCAATTGGTGAATGCTCGTTTAATACCCTCAACAACGGCTTTTTTGGGGTCTTTGAATTCGTTCAGTGCGCCTTCAATCTCTAGAAAAGTACAACACATTGTTTGTGCATTCTCATCGGGCATGTCCATGAAATGTCCTGGTGCAGCCATCATGAAAGGATCACGGATGAATCCCTCAATCTTTAAACGAGCCTCTTCATTAGGAATGGACCACCATGACTGAAGATGTGCATCAGAGAGAGGTTGTACTTCGATTCCTTTGTCAATCTCATAATCCTTGAGCTTTGCGGGTAGAAATGAGTGCCAGCCGGGTATCATTCTGAAGGACATATCTGATTCAAGATCGACACGACGTGAGCAGTAGTGAACGAGATCATAGATAGCATATTTTCTGGATCCATCTAGATATACGAAAATCGGTTCGTAATCAGCTTCGTGTGCTGGTACAGCTTGGTAATCCCACACATAGACATACTGAAGACAGACTCCACCACCCGATCCCTTCTGTCGAACAACTCGACCAAATACACCCACAAAGTCGGTTTCTCGAAGAGCCTCACGAGTTGCATCAGGCATTACTGTACTTAGTGTGGCCGCTAGCGTCCTATCACCAGTGGTGATTCCCTGAGTTCGAGGAAGGTGTTTCTGAAGAAGACCTTTGTCAAACTCAGATGAAATCCCAAATTCATGCTCATTAAATCTTAGCTCATTGAGAGGAACTTTAGCACGAAGTCTGTCTGTGAATTTCTTCACGACCAAATCAGTCTAACCTCCCTTCTGGGATAAACGCGAGTCATTATAGAGCTTCTGCAAAAAGAGAAAGATGGGGTCTCAGAGTTGAGACCCGGTTGATTCTATGTGGGCCTAAAAGCAAGGTAGGTCCTACCAGACTTGCCTTTTTCGAAATCAATCTTGACTGGAATACCAAGACTCACTTCTTCAGGTTTGAGCGGGTCAAATCCAAGAAGTCTAGCACTAACACGAGTCCCTTCTTCAAGCTCAACTATAGCAACATAATAGGGAACCTCTTCTACAAACTCCTCAGGTGCAACATGAATAACTGTGAAGGACACTAGTTTGCCTTTACCACTTACATCGGTCCATTCCATGTTATTGCTTCCACAACCATAGCAGGAAC
>JBHLPA010000139.1:0-6715 GCA_048939935.1 Promethearchaeota archaeon
TGGAGAAACTAATTGGAAGCCCTATGTAGCTATAATTGATGAAGAGTTGTGTACTGGTTGTAAGAGATGTGTTAGGGTCTGTCCGCACAACGCAATCAAAATGAATGCCAAAGATAAGGCGGAAGCAAATGACAAACTGTGTGCCGGGTGTGGACTATGTTGGTACGAGTGTCCAGAGGATGCTATTAGGCTCAAAGACTTTCCATAAATAACGAGTCAATACCCTCTTTAAAAGGCTAAAATATTTCCAAATATAAGCTAGTAGATATGGACTGAAATCGAGATTGAATCCCAAAAATGGCATGATTAATATATTGGTTTTTGCTTCGAAGGATGACAAATATTCCTTTGGTGAATCAGAATGACTGAAGAAAGTTCTGAAAGCCCAACTGTATTCGTTCGTCGAGCCAGTGGGCTAGTAAGAGCCTGGTCACCCCTTGACGCACTCATCTATAACATGGTGAGCTGTGGAACCTGGGGTGGAGTCATGGTATGGATACTCTACTACTCACCAATGCTGTTCCCGGGAGCGAGCTTACCCCTGTCACTAGCAATTGCGGGCTTAGGTTTCATCCCGATGTTCTTCGTGTATTCGATTCTGGCAACAGCAATGCCTAGAAGCGGCGGCGATTACGTATTCATCTCACGCGGGCTTCATCCAGCTTTAAGCTTCCCTGTGATGTTGATCTATATCTTCTTCACAGTTTCATGGAACTACTGGAATGGATGGGGCATAGCGAACGTTGGTGTTGCACCAACATTGACTGTAGCAGGCTTAGCAAGTGGAAACACTGCCTTCTTTGACATGGCAGCTTGGGTGACAAGTGACATTGGAGTTTTAATTATAGCAACTCTAATGGTGCTTTTGACAGCCATTGTTGTAATGTTAGGAATGCGGTTTTACGCAAAATTACAGAAATTCCTGTTTCTGTTTGTCATTATCAGCTTATTATTGACCTTGATAACTCTCGGAATAACTCCGACATCAACCTTCGAAACTCAGTGGAATCTGTTTGCAGACCAAGTTACAGGAACTTCAGGTACGTATGCGTTTGATAA
Source organism: Promethearchaeota archaeon (assembly GCA_048939935.1). Lineage (GTDB taxonomy): Archaea > Asgardarchaeota > Thorarchaeia > Thorarchaeales > Thorarchaeaceae > SMTZ1-45. The sequence continues at coordinate 1,060 of JBHLPA010000139.1, forward strand.
CATAATATCAACGGCAGAAACGGGTGGGTTCAATCCATTCGCGGCATTCTCAATGATTGGAACCCTAAGCATGATGGGCATGGCAGCTGGAAATCTCAGCTATGCCTATTGGGGCATAACAAACATTGGTGAAATCAAGAGTGCAGGTAATTTGAAACTCACAACAGTTCAGGTTGTGGGAGCTTCAATCCTGATTACCACAGTGTGGGTACTCCTAGCCGCAGTCGTCGTTGGTTCATTCAGTCAAGGGTTCCTCGGGTCTCTCTCGTGGCACTTCTGGAACTGGACGCCAACAGCGCAAGCGTTTGGTGCTGAACCATTCTTGAGTACACTAGTGTGTATTCTACTGCCAAATCCATTATTCCAAGGACTATTGTTGTTCGGAGCATTATGTAGTATCTATCTCTACATGCCCGGTATCCTCATTGGAAACACACGCTACCTCTTTGCTATGTCATTTGACAGGGTACTACCTGGTCAGATTGCATATGTCGACAAGCGCTTCAACTCACCAATGGTAGCAATTGTATTGCTAACAATTGTCACTGAGATATGGATTATCCTAATGCAGTTCGTTGCAGGTACAGGAGACTGGCTGACCTCAGTGGTCTTTGTCACAGTTGCAGCTCAATTGATGACTTGTATCTCGGGAATCGTGTTTCCATTCAGAGAATCAACGAAGGCGATATACGAGGCATCTCCAGCGGCAAAGTGGAAGCTTGGACCAATCCCAGTCGTGAGTCTGTTCGGATTCTTAGGCGCAATATGGTTGAGCTATTTCATCTTCCTCTATCTAACAATCCCTGAGCTTGGAATGGCAAGCCCGTTGTCATCCATATTCCTATTGGCACTATTCATTGTAGGATTCATAATGTACTTTGTAGTGAGAGCGTATAGGAAGTCGCAGGGAATAGATATCGATCTCGCGTACAAGGAAATTCCACCAGCATAGGGAGGGTAATTCCTCCCTTTCTTTTTCTTTTTTTAAATTCCATAACTTTGACTGAGGTTTCAAGGAACAAACTAAAAGAGCGAAAATCAAATCCTACTGATTCGATTCATTGAGAAACGAACCAATAGGGATTTCCAATTCTAAATTAATGCTTTATTTCTCAGCTTTGAATGCATTAGTCAGGGCTGACAGAGCTTGCTCCATCTCGTCTTGAGTAATTACTAGCGGAGGTTGGAATCGGATAACGTTGCCATAAGCCCCACCAATACCTACAAGCACGTTCTGTTTTCGACAACTCTCTCGAATTCGACCTGCTAACTCAGCATTCGGTTCTCGTGTCTTCGGGTCTTTGACTAAATCTATTCCAATCATCAGACCAAGTCCGCGTACATTCCCAACGAATGCAAAATCTTTCGTGATCTCATTCAGACGTTTCATCATGTACTTGCCTTTTTCCGATGCCTGGTCTGCGAGACCTTCATTCTCCAACACGTCCAGATTTGCAAGAGCTGCAGCACAACAAAGCGGATTACCACCAACAGTGGTAGCATGATCACTAGCACCAAAACTGTCTGCTATGTCTTTTCTAGCGATACATGCGCCCATTGGAAGACCGCCTGCGATGGCTTTTGCCATTGCCATTATGTCAGGATCAACCCCAAAGTTCTCGATACCGAACATCTTTCCGGTGCGACCAAAACCAGTCTGAACCTCATCTGCGATGAAGAGAATGCCATACTTGTCAAGTATCTTCTTCACAGCTTTGAAGTAGTCAAGTGGGGGAGTGATGATTCCTCCTTCGCCTTGAACTGGTTCCGCAATAAACGCAGCAATGTCACCAGATGACCCAAGATGGACTATGTCCTCTACCATCTTGGCACACTGTAGACCGCATGATGGATATTCAAGACCGAGTGAACAGCGGTAGCAATCAGGAGAAGGAGCAAATGCGAATCCTCCAACATATGGACCTAGGTCATATGCTCGACGAGTAGCAATACCTGTAGCACTTAAGGTATGTATAGTTCTACCATGGAACGATTTTTGGAGAGCGATTATCTCGTGTTTCTGAGTGAATTTTCTAGCAACTTTGAGTGCACATTCAACAGCTTCTGCACCACTGTTAGCAAAGAATGTAGAAGAGAGTTCTCCAGGAGTTACCTTAGCAAGACGCTCTCCCAGTTCGGATGACAAATGATTTGGGTAAATCATGTTGCAGACATGGACCAATTTACCAACCTGTTCCTGAACTGCCTTTGTGATAGCAGGGTGGGAATGGCCAATATTCATCACAGCAACGCCAGACCAACAGTCGAGGTATTCATTACCTTCAAGGTCCCAGAGCTTGCATCCTTCACCACGTTCAATAAACATAGGCTGAAGTTTGGGACTCAGTTTTGTCATCAGGTATTTCTGATATTTCTTCATGCTTTCATCAGATGTGAACTTCATAGGGACACCCTGAAGCATCTCGATAATAACATCTATAAAAGCCTTCCATAATTGACAGCATAATCGAGAAAACATTCCAAAAATCGAGAACTGATTTGGATATGATTCGATAGTAGCCAAAACTTTCGATGGTGAGCCAACTTGACATTAAAAGGAAGAAACATTCTCACTCTACATGACTTGACTCCTGAAGAACTACTAAAGATAGTGGATATGAGCGTGGAACTTAAAGCTAGACCACGACACACAATTCCAGGTAAACGTCTGGTCCAGATATACATGAACCCATCAACTCGAACGCAAATCTCATTTGAATCAGCAATGTCAGAGCTTGGCGGATTTTCATATTCCCATGGATCAACTGCATTGCAGCTCGCCCATGGGGAAACCTTTCAAGATACGGGCCGCGTCCTAAGCAGATATGTCCACGGAATTGTCGTTCGATACTATGGTGGACCTTATGGTACATGCCATGCTACACTCCAAGATGTCGCTGATGGTGCTTCTGTGCCTGTAATTAGTGGTGCCGATGACTTTGAACACCCCACACAGGCACTTGCAGACTTGTTGACCTTGAAAGAGCTGGGAGGTGATATGCGCAAGAAGAAGATTGCCTTTGTCTGGGGATGGTCAAGTAGACCAAGATCCATCGGTTTAATCCATTCGTGGTTGAATATGTCAGCCAAAGTTGGTCTTAATTTCTCACTGGGATATCCGAAGGGGTATGAGCCAGATGACAAAGTTCTGAAGTGGGTTGAGGAGGACTCACAAAAATCAGGTGCGCAGATTTCGTACTACACAGATATGGAAGAGGCAGTGGCAAATGCAGATATTGTATATGTTAAGAACTGGAGGAACATCCGTAGCGACTATGAGGCTGAGAAGAAGTTCAGAGCAGATAAAGGGAACAAGCTCAGCGAGTGGATCGTAACTCCAGAACTAATGAAGCACGCAAAACCAGATGCCAAATTCATGCATTGTCTACCATTTGAACGTGGACTAGAGGTTGTGGACGAAGTTGCTGATGGTCCACAGTCGATTGTGTGGGACCAAGCAGAAAACCGATATCACATCAACAAGGGTATTCTGACTGCATTACTGGGAGGAAAAATGTAGGAGTTTTGAAGATGAGACCTTTCAAAGCTGAGCAACAATCCTTTGAGATTGGTGGCGTTAGGATTGGAGGACAACCTGGGACAAATCCGACCGTCATGATTGGGAGTATGTTTTACAAAGGCCAGAAGCTTGTCAGTGATGACAAACAAGGCAAATTCGACAAGACCAAGGCAAAAGAGGTCATTGAAGACCACGTGACACTGTCAGAAAAAACAGGTCTTCCAGGAATGATTGACTTAGTTTTATCATTCCCAGATGCTGCAAAGAACTACATCGATTTCGTTTCAGAGGCAACTGAGATGCCACTCCTCATAGACTCAACATCTGCTGAGAATCGAGTCGCAGCAATCAAATATGCTGCAGAGATTGGACTCACAGAAAGGATTGTTTACAATTCGTTGATGCCCCATCATGAGCAGAAAGAGCTTGATACTTTACATGACTTGAATATCGATAATGCTGTTTTACTCGCATTTGATGACAAACTATCCACCTCAGCTGGAAGAATTGATGTCATAAAGAATGACGAAGGGACCGCACTCTATGATATAGCTCAGGCTGCAGGGATCAGTAAGCTGATGGTTGATACCTGTGTCCTTGACATTCCAAGCCTTGGAATGGCAAGTCTTGCTATATACGAACTCAAGGACAAATATGGGTTGGTGTGTGGGTGTGGCGCACACAATAGTGTTGCTACATGGAAAGGACTCAAGAAGAAATTTGGACCTGGATTAAAGCCTCTGGGCAATGCTGTATCCGGTGTCGTATCTGTCATGGCTGGTGCAGACTTCCTTCTCTTTGGACCAATCGAAGAAGCGAAAACAGCATTTCCAATGGTGGCAATGACGGATGCAGCACTAGGACAGTTGAACTTCGAGAGGACCGGCAAGTTTGATGTCAAACATCCGCTGTTTCGAATAGCATAGATAATCTAGACACCAATATCATCAGCGATACTATTGAGACCGAGCTTTTGCAGGCGAGCTTTAGTCGGAATGCCGGTTTCTTTATCCCAGCCCCTGAACGCATAGTACTCATCAAGCATACGATTCAATTCATTTGGATGAATCATCATTCCCTCAGAGGGGCCATCAGGTACAGCCTCTGTAACAAAACGCTCTGGTAACCAGTCATCCTTTCGTCTCTCACCCTCACGGACATTAAAGGCTCGTTCCAGGTTCCATATACGTTCAGCTGCAAGCTGGCCTTCTTCTAAGGAGAGGTTCATTCCAGTGGCGGCATTGAGATAACCAACCGCCAAGTCATCAACATCATAGGGAGAGAAGACGCCCTCAAGCATGTGACATGCGATTAGAGAGTCCATGAAAGTCATCAAATGATTGATTCGAGCCTGATATTCAGCTTTGCCCTCGATTGTTCTACGGTCCACCGTGCCAAGTCGCTCGAGAGAGGCTCTCCCATCATGGTGACTCCCACCTCGAGTGCCAGTGGCATAGCCTAGTGCAAATCCTTTATTTCCCCGAGCTGAATGACCTGCAATTTCACACCCCCGATTCTGAACAGCAAATTTGGCGGAGTCCTTTCCAATCTTTTGACTAGCTATACGAGTTCCTTCAGCGAGAATATCTCCTAAACCTTCTCTCTCTCCAATCATTTCAACTAACTTAACAACTACTTCATCATCGCCCCAGTTCAGTTCCATTCCACCAGTGTCCTTCTTTGTGAGAATCCCCTTCTCAAAGCACTCTAACGCAAAAGCGATAGTCACACCAGTGGAGATCGTATCGAGACCATACTCATTGCAAAGCTCACTGGCTTTTATCACAGACTCCATCGAACTATTGAAGCAGCATGTCCCCAAACCATATACTGTCTGATATTCGGGACCTTTCGCAAAGGCTCCTGCATATGGACCTGAGCTTACATAGGTATATTTTGAACATGCAATCGGACATGCATGACATGCCTTATGTTTGACAAACACATGATCCAGCATGTAGTCCCCACCAAGCTTCTCAGCTTCGTCATAATGCTCATGTTGCCAGTTCTTAGTTGGTAGAACTCCGTGCCTATTGTTTGAGAGGGTTGTTGCCAGCGTACCATACTTGGGAAGTATCTCACTTGACCCGGGGGTTGCACTAATTTTCTCATTCAGCAGTGCAACATCCTCCAGGA
>JBHLPA010000140.1:0-6713 GCA_048939935.1 Promethearchaeota archaeon
TAAGATGACCAGCAGCGCAATGACAATGGTTGCCATTGCTCCAACATACCCTGCAGCATAACCATATCCTCCGATTCGGCCAATGTTCTCCTCTGTGCTTATTTCAGGTAGCCATGCATTATAGAAGGGAAGTGCACCTTGGAAGCCAACGTTTGCCACTATGAAGATAATCCAAGCCCACCACCAAACCTCTAATCCTAAGAAGGACGGGAATGGATTTGGACCAACTCCTGGATCGAGCAAACTAATCTCAGATTGTCTAAGACCAGGAAGGAAGACCATGAAGGAAGTAAACGCGATACACACTGAAGTATAGAACACAAGGAACTTCTTCTTTGTACCACCGAAGTCAGCAATTGCACCAAGGACAGGCGCTGTAAGTGCAATGATTAGCATCGTAATGCTTCCAGCATACCCCCACATTGAATCTCCAAGAGCTTGATTCCAAACGAGTACTCGGAAATATAGAGGGAATAATGCTGTAACGATTAGAACTGTGAAGCTGGTATTTGCTAAGTCGAAAAGATACCAACCAAATCGCTCTTTTCTATCAGTTGGGATTTCTCCTTCTCCCATTTGTTTCTACTCCTGACGTGTCTTTGAAGACCAGAATTTTGTGACCATTGCCTGTATTTAACAGTGAGGGATTTGAGAGATTGATGTTTGATAGGCAAAGAATAAGAGAAAGAATGAATGGTGAAGAACTGCTCGAGTGATGAAAATGGATAAAGATGAACTCTTTGAATTCTGTAAGGATTGGCTTGCTGCTTGGACAGGTAACAATCCTAAGGCACTACTGGATTTCTATCATAAGGATGCACTGTACATTGATCCAGCGAACAGAGAGGGACTCAAAGGTCACGAAGAGATCAGAAAATATTTCGAGAAACTACTTGATGTCTATCATGATTGGACTTGGAGACCCATCGAGGTATTTCCTATTGAAAAAGGTACAATCGTGAAGTGGGAGTGCTCAATTCCAGTTGGTCATGAAACGATTCATGAAGTTGGTCTTGACATTGTTGAAATCGTTGGGGATAAGATCACGAGGAATGAGGTTTATTTCGATAGAACTCGATTAGTTGCCGCTGTTGAAAGAAAGCGTCGAGATAGACGTCTTGTGAATCTCTAGTTTAGAGTTCCAATCCAATTAGTAACTAGTTCGTTGAAAACGCCACACTTCTCAAACATCACAAGGTGGCCTGCCTCTTCAATCACATGCATCGTAGAGCTAGCAATCTTCTTCTTGAGGTATGTTGAGTATTTCACAGGGGTCATCACATCGTTCTCACCAACAACAATCAGAGTGGGTGTCTTAATTTGGTGAACCACATCCATGATGTCAAATTTGTCACATAACTCGAAGTCGCGCCGTATTACTTGAACAGGACACTTTCGAACTTCATGTTTTGATGTTTCGACCATCTCCTCAGGAGTACTCTCGTGAAACATGAAATTACCAACAGCTTCTACATATCCCTCGAAATCATTATCCAAGAGATTGAAGACAACTGGTGTCACTCGCAGTTTCGCCCCAGTTCCAACAAGTATTATCCCACTGAGAGATTCTGGATGATTAAGTGAATAAAGCTGTGTAAGTGCGCCACCCATACTGTGACCAGCAAGTATTGGTTTATCAAAACTTGTTACAATCCCATGAATATCATGTAGATAGGAGTGAAGCACATCTTCTTCCCCTCTGTCTGGAGATTTTCCATGACCATTGAGTTCTATGGCTATAGTATGGAAATCAGAAGAGAGACCTTTCATCTGCATAAACCATGTTGCAGCTGAACCGCCTGCACCGTGAACAAAGATTATTGTCCTGTTAGAGGGATCCCCAGCCTCTTCATAGTTCACTGACATTATGAACCTCTCACTAGATGAAGATAGAAGATTGAAGAAAAACATGGCTATAAAACTGAATCCATAATTAGAGGACCGAGTCTTGTTTCCTGAACCTCGGAATCAGTCTTCCCGTTCTTCTCATATATGCTTTATATTCTTCTCCAAACTGCTCGATCATTAAAGCCTCTTCATCATCTATTCTAACCATATAGAGTAAGGTCCACGTAAGAATTCCTAATGCCCCCACAAACAAATTGGCACTGATTAATGCTGTTGATATGACCATCAGGTAAAAGTAGGTATACATAGGATGTCTAATTCTTGAATATGGGCCACTAGTAACGAGTGTGTGTTCACTTCCGATCTTGAGCATCATAGACCAGTGTTCTCCCAAGGTTCTATGAACCCAGATAAGTAGAATAAGTCCCATTACGAAGAAGATGATTCCCAATAGTCGAAGAAAATCTGGAATCCCTAAAGAAAAATAGTCAAGCCATGTGGTCAGGATATAGACAATTGGTACGCCTAGCATTCCAATAAAATTAAAAAAAACGAGAAATCTTTCGCGAGTTTGTTGCTTTTCTTTTACCTTCTCAGTTTTTGCGGCACTCAGAACACTAGGAGCTCTGATGACAAAGAAGGCAACAATCAAAACTGCAAGTGTACCGCGATAGAATATCTCATCCAACCACAAGTCACACCCATATAGACTTATCAAGAATATTGAATTATTATTCAATATTAGAATCTTCTGGATACAGAGAAGGTACGTTTAAATCAAGGACAATGGGAGAGAAGGACCTGTATGAACGTTCATAACCGGAATCCACTACTCCTCTGTTTGGTGGGTGGCATCCTCATGATTCTCTCTGGTCTTAGTGGAGCCATTGGAGTTATTGGTGAATTGTCTGAAGCGCTTCCTTATTTCTTCGGACTCACATTCTTTGAGTCATTTCAAAACTTCATGGACGGACTTGCAATGTGGGCAGGTTTGGGAGGATTTGTCGTAATTCTTGGAGGATTTGTTATGACAACCGAAAAAGTTCGTTTTGGTAGAATTATGATCCTAGCAGGAATTGTCGTTGGTGTAGTAGGACTACTCATGACTCTGGTTCAAATGGCGTCTACAGGGATGTTTGTTATGGACCTGATTGAACAGCTACATCAATCCCTAGGTTGGATTGGTGCAATCTTGGCATTTATCGCACGAATCATCGCTGAGCAGAAACCAATGGTAGAAAAATAGACTCACACATCGAATATCGACACAGATGCCTCAAGATTTTTCGCAGCTTGGATGCATTCTCTCAGAATTCCCTCCTTATCAACATCCATTCCTGTGAAGACTGCAACAAACCATACTCCTTTCCCTGTTCCACAGATCAGGCTTACAGCTCCCTCCGGATTGATAGCTACAAAACCCTGTTCTGTTGCCAAGGCTCGCAGAAATGCTATGTTCTTCAATGAGAAACTCGGAAAATGCCCATTCCAGGCTTGGATTACGGTTCCAATCTCCTGCTCAATGTTCATATTGTCACTCGCATATGCTACCTTTCCCTCGTAGGTGAATACGCAGAATCCAGTAATCTCTGTGTAATTGCTCATCGCGATATCGATTGTACGTTTGATTCGCATTACCATGATCTGTTCGATAAAAATTCCAGAAGTACCTAGAAATAGATTTCCTGAATGTAGTTCATTCAAGCATAATATTATGAGTTCTCAGAACAATTATCTATTGAAAATAGATGACTCAAAAAGATAGAAAGAAGAAAAAAGATTCATCACTAGGTCATACTATTCCTGCTAGATACAGAAACCATCCGATGATGCTAACAAGATGGATGACTGATATAGACAACTATGCGAGAAAACACAAGCGAAAAAGAACACCTAGAGCTCTGAAGCATCAGATAGACAACCATGCGAGAAAGGACAAGCGAAAAAGGACACCTAAAGCTCTAAAGTATCCATACAATTAGACGATACCATTAGCAATCATCATTGCCTTTGCTAATAGGATTGTTCTGTGATGGAGTTCATCATTGCTTACACTGGCCACAAATCTACTCTCTTTCAAGGAGAAGCCGTGACGCAATGCAATATTCCTCAAATCATCATTATGAAGCTCGGATGATATGAGACGGTAGGTGAACCACTCATCCGTTCCCTTCTCTTGAACATAACAATTAACATTGAATGAAAGCCCATTCTCAAGCGTGACTCTGAATCTTTTTCCAATGGTCTGTCTGATTATGGCATTAGGACCTAGTATTCCTCTTAGGATGGACATTGTGAATAGTGAGGCAGGACCAGGTAAGAACGCCCAAGACCAAAATCGGAATGCGAGAATCATTAATGCCACTGCGATTAAGAGCCCAACATTGTTGAAGGCTGCCACGACCTGAAGGCTTTGAGTCCAACCAGTGCTAGGTTGCGTTTCTCCAAGTCCTGTGATTCCACTGGTGTAGTATACAAAGAATGATATTGAAAAAACTATGATGAAAGCTGAGAGGGCAATCCTAATCCTATCTTTATAGAGTGCCTTTGCTTCGAGTAGGAGCTCGTTATCCATTTTCACTCTTCCTCCAGCGCTTCCAAGTACACCTTTCGTGATTGTGTTCCATATACCTTACAAAGATCAACGAGAATATTAAGGAGCGGATGCTCATTATTTATTCGGATTGCGTAAAGCTTTGGTGTGAGCTGGTCAATCTGAATCAACTCGTTTTCTTTCAGGTGGGATATCACACCTCTGTATAGACTTCTTGATTTTCCACTGTATCCGATTAGTCGGCTCAATTGAACACCACTCACGCTTCGTGGATAGATATGTGCCAGCGCAAGAAGAATTGCTCTTCTTGTGTCGTTCAGTGATGACATGAGCTGGATCAATTCATACACTGCTGCGTCATCGGTGTCATTCTCCACGTTCTGCCAACCTACTATTACCATTGTTGTGTCATTTAGAACACATTAATTTCATGCTTCGAAAGTTTATTTTTCAGAGCCTTACAATGAAGACGGTAGTACACCACCTATAACTATCTTACTGATTTCACTTTGATTATTTTCCGATTTATGGATTGGAAACATCGAACAAAGTGTTAATAGTATAAATTCTGGAAAAGTGTACTAGAACCTAACTCGTTAGGAGGTATATACCATATCATCCTTTTCAAGTAAATACTTCGGATGGTTACTTGCACTAGCTATAGTTCTCCTTGGAAGTTGGTTCCTACTGCCAGAAGGCTATGAATCAGCTATTGCCATATTTGCACCTCAACTTGGAAATTACTTGAGGCCAACCTTGGTCATGGTGAATCTGCTCCTCGTCAATCCAATGAGCAACTTTACTATGATTGCTATTTGGGCAGGAGCTGGCTTCATTGGAGGAGTGATGGCTGGGACCAAGAAAGGAGCTTTTGTGGTTGGTCTAGTGACTTGGCTCTCGTGTCTTGGAATACTATTTCTGTGCGGCTACCTATTAATTGAGGGTGGCTTAACATTGGGATCATTTGTAATTCCCCCTGGATCATCATTTATTGATATTCTCGGTATTCCAGTATTTCAAGATCTCATCGATCAAGTTCTTCCACTAATTTCAAGTATGTTCGGCGGCGGCGGTGGATTTGATCCTAGTACTTTAGGCGTAATCCTTGTTCCATTCCTACTATGGATATTAACTCCAGTTATTGTAGTGATAATAGCTGCAATAGTTGGGGCAGTAGTCAGGACAAAGGAGGAGTTCTAGAATGAAACTAAACAAAAAGCACGCATTTGTTATAATTGCACTTGGCTTCCTGTTCTCAATTCCAGCTGTTACTGCAGCAAATACAAGCAATGCAGTTCTAGCTCAGGACACAGGTGAAGACTTTTTCTTCAACCTTGTTGAGAACGGAGCTGAGATAGTATTCACATCTATTGATGAACAAGGCGCACCAGCAGTTGTCTACGGACAGCTAGGAGTACCTAGCACAGATCTTGCCTTGAACGACCCGATGTATGATGGTTGCGTTGTGATGGCGTTGATTGCCACCCAAGGCGAACTCATCAACTATGTCTTAGATCTCGTTGGTAATGATCTCTTCAACTTCACCGGTGATGGTGGTGCTTTCATGGCTCAGCAATTCGGTGAGGGAGGATTTGATGTCAACTCAATCTTCGACATGCTTGGCACAGACTTCAGTCTGTTAATCAATGTCTTCTGGGATTTGACTGATGCTGAGGCTCAGACAAACATGGCAGCTATCAGGAATCATCTCCATTCTCACTTTGCTTTTGATTTCGCTGAGCTGTTGAACCTTCGCATCGATCAGGAGTTCATTGAAGGGCTTGTTGGCCAGCCAGTTGATCTTCCATTTAATGCCTTAAACCTCTTCATCTATCAGGTCACCAACCCATTCGCTGATGCGGTTAACAGTGTCCTAAATGTAATGGACGACAGTGGTTTCATTCAATCCATCAATAGAACTGTCTTCACAGGAGCTCGAGCTTCGGGTGCAGGACTGCTTGCTGTTCCGGATATGGGCGATTTGATGGATATCATTGGAGGATTCAGTGGTGACACCAACGTAACTCCATCATCATTCTTGTTGTCACAGATGCCAGTCCTTGATGGGCCAATGGCTATCGCTGCAGCAGGATACATTGGAGATCAAGTTCTTTCCACGAGCGATGATGAACTCAACATCTTCGAGGACCTTCTGGGTAAGCCACCAACCGGCTACGTGAATGGTTTGAACAGTGGTCAGTCTTTGGTCGCAGCACATCTTCCTCCGAATATGAACGTGACATCATACTCTCCGGAGAATGAATCACTCGGCTGGACATCTTATGACGAGAACGCAAGTATTGTAGATCGG
>JBHLPA010000141.1:0-6708 GCA_048939935.1 Promethearchaeota archaeon
TGTGATACAGATTAGGAAGACTAGGGTTACAAGGAGAAGAAACGTAGTGGCAAAATTGAGTGATATTGACACAAACACATCTTCGTGTGCTGATGCGATAAATGAAATGAAAGTTGCTTATCGTGCCGGGTTTATTCGTCAGAAGGATGCTTACGAACTAAATGAGAAAGCCGTAGAGAAACTCAAAGAATTGAAAGATGATTACACTATTGTTGTTCTTTTTGCATATTGGTGTGGAGACTCGCGACGTGCGGTTCCAGCTCTAGCACTCCTTGAAGAAAGATTAGGGAAACCATTTCTGGCATTGGGAGGGATGACAAAACCTCCGTATGGATCTGACAAACTGTGGGAAGTACCTCCATCTCCCAAAGAGGTTGAAACATTCAGTGTCACTAGTAGCCCCACAATTCTGATCTTTAATAAAGATGGAGAAGAAATAGGCAGAATCAAGACTAGGGCAAAGATGACATCATCAATTGAGGAAGAGATTCTCAAAATTATTGAAGATTCCCGGACATAGAAGTTCGCGAATTTGATTCTTCATTTCAATTGAGGCATAACAGATTCAGCGAAGAGCTGTAGTCCACGTTTGCTCGGAAGATCTTCAAATCTTAGGGTGAAATAGGTTATTCCCAGGTCTATTAGAGACTCGAATTTCTCAGCAATCTCCTCAGGTGTACCCACGACAATTGTGCTCTGCCACATGTCATCAGGCAACTCAGTCAGACGCTTGATTTCTACGGCATAACGGTCACGATCTTTCTCATTCTCATATATCCAGAACCAGCAACCCCAGGAAAAAGTAATCTCCTTGAAGTCTCGTCCTATTTCGGAACAAGTGTCCTCTATAAAGCTGAGTCGATCATGGAGATCATCCAAATCCATTCCACCATAGATATCTATGTGGTCAGCATATTTTGCAGCTGCACCGAGTGTACGATTACCTCGCCCTCCAACAACAATAGGGAAAGGTTTCTGGACAGGTTTGGGTTCACAAACTGCACCCTTGATTTGGAAATATTTACCATCATATGTTGCTTTGTCTTTTGTAAACATCAAATTCATCATTTCAATTGTTTCAATCATCTGGGTTAATCTAACCTTGTGACTTGGAAAAGGGAATCCAAAAGCTGCATACTCTTTAGGTGTCCATCCAAGACCTAACCCAAGGGGGTATAATCTACCATTAGAGATATGGTCTAGAGTGGCAATTTCCTTGATGAAAAGTGAAGGATTAGGGAGATACCGCATTGTATTAGTGGTGAGTGTACCAACGGTCACCTTTTCTGTAACAGCTGCTAGAGCTGCAAGCATTGACATACATGCATATCGTGAAACATCATCCATTGGATGGTCGGGTACAATGACTGAATCAAATCCCAGACGCTCGCATTCTTGAGCTACATCTTTTATCACAGACCATTCAATCTTATCGTAGGGTGTGATGTTGATATTCTCACTATCAGATGCAACTGTTGATATTACGCGACTTAGTCGAGCTCCAAATTTGATATTTCGCGTCATGAAAGTCTACTCCTAAATTATCGAGAGGAAAAGTGAAACGGCGTCTAATATCTCATGTTGTTAATGCTGACACTCTTTACAATTATTGAAACCTTTACCCAAACATACAGCTACTACTTTTCCACCATGTTTCATTCCCCACGCTTGCATAGCCTCAAGCGATGGTCCTAAGTCACGACCTTTCTCAGTCAGAGTGTACCATACCTTTGGCGGAATTGAAGTCACATCTACATCGCGTGAGAGAATCCCCTGCTCTTGAAGCTCTCGAAGCCTTTGAGTTAGTACTTTGGGGCTGATCCAACTTAGCTCTTTTTGAATCTCATTAAACCTCATTCCTATTGCAGCTTCAGGTCGTAGTAGGACCTGAATGACAAGAATAGACCATCGTTTCCCAAGGATTCTCGAAGCAGCAAATACCGGGCACATCTCAACTGTTTCTTTCGTTCTTAGAGTCATTGAGGCACTATCCATTTGGTAACTACTATGTTTATAATAGTTGACAATAAAAAATTAACTATGGTAAATTTAAAGGATGTGTCTATGGCAATAGCAAACAGATTCATGATAAATATAGATAATGCCTTGTGCATCGGTTGTGGTGGCTATGTGTGAGAACCATTTAAGGCGTACAAATCGAAGTTCCCTGTTATCATGGTTTAATCCAAGCAGCTGCGCAATCCATCTTGAACACGGTTTTGAATATACACAAGAGAGTGTTCGAGATAGGCTTCAAAGGAAATATCAAGATTGTAAGCTGAGCTACACCAGGTGATTGTATGGCAAGTGAAAGAAAGAAGATTCTAAGAGATGTTCTTGATAGGATAAGTTCGGGAGAAGAGATTGCCGCCCTCAAGAATATTTTCAAGGACAAACTTGGCTCACTTAACCCACTTGAGATCGATTTCTATCGAGAGGAGTGGAAGGGAGAAGGTATTCCTGAGGAGGACATTCAAGTCCTTTTGGATATGGGTCTAGAAATATTCAGACTTGCGATACAAGATTACAAACCAATAGTACCGAAGGGACACCCTGTATACACGTTAATGGCTGAGCATGCTATGCTTATGGAATATGCTAATGAACTGCATACTCTTGTTCAGTCGATTGCAACGGGTGAAAGAGAAACCAAACCTGAATACCTTGAACGAATTAGACAACTCATGGGATTCTTCAAAGAAGCAGATTCTCATTACCAACGAGAGGAAAATGCATTATTTCCAGTAATCGAAAAGCATGGACTCACGGGACCACCATCAGCGATGTGGAGCGAGCATCAAGATATTCATGCTCTCGAGAAGAGGCTGTTTGATCTTGAAACGTCATCTGATGAGAATCTGACTAAGAATTTTAAGAGTATGACACATCTTGCTCTTGACCTTGCCAATCTACTAGCAAGTCATTTCAACAAAGAAAACACGATTTTGTTCCCGGCTTCTGTGAGATTGTTTTCTCAAGATGAATGGGAAACTATTGTGCAAGATTTCAATGATATTGGATATTGCAGTTATTCAATCCAACCTATAGGGAAAGGAAAGGTCTCCGAGATACTATCTGAAGAAGGTGAAGTTGTCTTTGGTAGTGGAAAACTCTCAATAGAAGAGCTAGAGGCAATATTCAGTCATCTACCAATTGACATGACCTTTGTTGATGCTCACGATCGAGTTCAGTTCTTTACTGAATCACCAGATCGAATCTTTGTGCGTTCAAGAGCTATCATAGGGAGAAGTGTTCAGTTGTGCCACCCTAAGAAGAGTGTTCATGTGGTGGAACAAATCCTAAACGACTTCAGGGATGGTAAACGCGATAGTGCAGAGTTCTGGATTAATCTAGGTGAAAAGACCATCCACATACGATATTTTGCAGTTCGCTCTGGAGAAGGCGAGTATATGGGATGTCTAGAAGTCAGCCAAGACATCACTGAGATATTGAAGATAACTGGTGAGAAACGCCTTTTAGATTAGAACTCAGTCGATTGGCCATTTGGATGTCATGGAGGAGTAAACTTCTTTCATGTCAGCAGATAGGACTGCAACGGGCATATGAGGAGTATCGAATCTGATTGCCACATTTCCCAGTCTATCAGCCAGAATGAGACCCGCTTCACCTGCGGTTTTCTGACGCAATTCAGCCATGACAATCTCAGCTGCCTGATCCACAGGCATACCCTGCTCCACGTGAAACACAGCCATTCGCCCCATGGTGATTCTGAGAATCTGTTCACCCTTCCCTGTACAACTTGCTCCTGCAATGTCATTAGCATAGACACCTGCTCCAACGATAGGGGAATCGCCAACTCGACCGGGTAATTTTCCCGGCCATCCACTCGTTGATGCTGCTGAGGCGATTCTACCTCTCTCATCAACAGCAAGAGCACCAACAGTATCACAGTCCTTTGCAATGGGTGCAATTTCAGTCCTCTTCGAACTGGTTTCCGTTCGATAGCCATCAGCTAACATCTGTTCGTACAGTTTGTATGCTCCATTACCTGCTACTTGAAAGTTAGAGGTTCGATCCAAGACATATCTCGCTAAAGATATCGGATGGGCAATATCACGGACAGCCATGACTGCTCCACTTTCAAGACGGTTCCCATCCATTATGATAGCATCGAGCTCGATTTCACCGTCACGGTTCTTGCACGCACCTAATCCCGCAGTGAACAGGTTCGTTTCTTCGAGAATCCAGACAGCAGCCTCGACTGCATCCAAAGCAGAACCCCCTTTCTTCAAGGTGCGCATTCCTTTTTCTGCAGATCTCTCGACGGCTGTTAAGATCGCATCGTGGTATTTTTCATCAAAGACTGTGGCGCCTCCATGGACCACAATGACAGGGAGTTTCACAGGTATCACTGAATTAAGACATCTCCTGAGTAGGACAAAAAGATATCGAGATATTAGATAAAGTAATCAGGGTCTCTATATCCCGAATAGTATTTTTTGAAAATCCTAGACGCGACTTCATCCTTGATTTTCTGACGCAAGAGCATAAGCTTCATAGCTTCTGCTTCAGTGACATATCGCCAGTTACTAACACCATATCGATAAAGAGCAATAGTGTAATCAAAATCTGATTCATAGTCATCAATGTTGAGCTCAAGGCTTTTTGCAAATGCCTTTGCTGCATCTTCGAATCTATCTTGAAGTATAAGGACAGCACCATATTCACGCCATTTCTCTTGATTGAAGGGGTCTTTCTCCAGAGCGAGTTCAATTAGAAGTGTTGATTCTTCTAGTTGCTCTTTCTTACCCGCGAGAGATGTCACTTCTCCGTATGAAGGTGTCATCATGATTCTGATCATGAAATCAGTGTGGTCCAAGACCGAGTTTTCATCAGCTGGTCGTGATAGGTTCTCATCTAGTTGATACTCCTTGATAGACCAAGGTTCGAGCTTTGCTGCTTTCTGATGAGCTTCTTTTGCACCTTTCACATCTCCGTCTAGGACTCGAGCATTCCCAAGAAGTCTCCACGCTGCAGCATGTTCAGGATTTATCTCTGTAGCCTTTTCAAATCTCTTTCGAGCCTTGAACATCTGTTTATCAAGCATTGCTTGGACACCTTCAAGTAGAAGATCAGATGTATCCACATCAGCCTCGATAGATTTGCCACTCAGTCTGTTTTCGAACGTAGCAACATCTATGGTTGAATCAAGTTCAACAGCTTGGTAATATGCAACTCTTGCCTCTTCTATCTTGTTTTGACTTGCCAAGAAGTCTCCAAGCTTAATCCAAGCTTCTGCGAATTTTGGCGCTACAGAGATTGCTTTTCTGAGGGCACTCTCAGCCTTTTCAAAGTCCAACCGCTGAATTAATGACTCAGCCATGCCTAACCAAGTCTTTGCCTCGTGCTCAACATCTCTAGTCATTATTGACCCCCATACTTCCTCGGAAATATGACGCCATCATTCGCTATAACAGTTTTGACGATGACTACAATCCCAGTCGGTGGAGCTCTTCTTCGAACATCTTCCTTCGATCCTCAAGGGCAACACGTCTACCTGCAAATGTTCCAAGATCAAGTCTACCTGTCTGTGCTTGTTCATCAAGTCTCGCAATCTCAGCCTTAATTTCAGTAAGTCGCTCGCGAATCACATCTACTCTGGACGTTGCACCCATTTGATCATCCTGAGTTGGTGACTGGACAGAGATTATCTGACCATCTCGAATCCTGTAGATTCTGTCACATTGTCTGGCAATGGATGGGTCATGAGTCACCATTATCACAGTCTTACCAAACTCCTTGTTGACCTTGTGCAGGTATTCAACAATAATAGCACCGGTTTCTGTGTCCAAGTCCCCGGTGGGTTCATCACAAAGCAAGACTTGTGGATTATTAGCAATGGCTGCAGCAATTGCTACTCGCTGGCGTTCTCCACCAGAAAGTTCGTCAGGCTTGTGTTTCATCCGGTCAGCAAGACCAACGATATTGAGTAATTCTTCTCCTCGAGCTTTTCTGGTATGACCATCGACTTTGGCTGCAAGCATAGGCAATTCAACATTCTCATAGGCTGTCAGGGTTGGAATGAGATTCAACTCTTGGAAGATATGCCCGACAATCTCACGCCGCAATGCTACTAATTGCGTGGGATTTGCGTTCGTAACATCGTAACCTGCAACTACAGTTGAACCAGCAGTCGCTCGAGTTATTCCGCCAAGAATGTTAAGGAGTGTGGTCTTTCCGGATCCACTTGCACCAACAATCGCAACCATCTCTCCTTTCTCAACCTGCATTGACAGACCTCGGAGAGCCTGAACCTCAACATTTCCTAGTCGGAAGACCTTCACGAGATCATCTGCTTGAATATACGCTTTATTATCCATCGTTATCACCTATGCTCTTAGTACATCTATTTTTGATTCGGGTCGTCTGGACGCCCACCAGACAGGGATAATTGCAGCCAGCAAAATCACTCCTATGAGTATCACGTTTGTAGTGAAGGCTGCGCCTCCTAATGTTACTCGGTATCTAATCAAACCAGTGGCGTTTGTGTTTTGTTGTGCGGCTTGCCCCAAATTCTGTGCAAATCCTACCACTCCCCCGAGGATCAGTGCAAACACAATGGTCACCATCACTTCTGCAAGCAGAGTCTTGAATAGCTGCCACTTACTAAAACCGCGAACAGATAACAAGACAATTTCAGCATCTTTTTCTCTCAAGGTGAGAATAACGACAAGAGCCACTCCCGCC
>JBHLPA010000142.1:0-6671 GCA_048939935.1 Promethearchaeota archaeon
TATTGGCATCTCCAAATAGACATTCTTGCCACCCTCAAGTGCCTCTTTACCCATGGGATAGTGGAATGGTGTGGGTGTTGCCACGCACACAGCATCGACTTCAGGATCTTTGCAGACATCACTCCAATCATAGTAGATTTTGAGGTCAAAATTGTCTTTCTTCGCCATTTTTTCCTTCAATTTCAAAGCGTACTTCTCACTGTCCCGACCCTTTCTGGCCATTAGACCATATAATTGAGAGTTGGGTACTTTGCGGAACGATGGAACGTGAGCCGCACCGCCAACAAAACCTACTCCAGCACAGACTGTCTTCAAAACTTTTTCAGTCATTTTGTTCCTCGCCTCTGTTATTTTTCGCACATACCAGGTCGACATGTCTGAAGAATGACTATCAGAAGCATATCTCTGGCTTGCATTGCATTCAAAACTGAACAATATCCGCCTTAAAAGCACTAGGGCGATTTTGGAATCTTGCTTTTCGTTTTCGAAACGATATACGATGTAAAATGCACAATTTGCAACTTTTTATGTGGTCTTCATAACTCGTTCGGCTAGAAACCAGCTGATATTTCCTAGATATTCATGAGGCAGGTAAAAGATGGAGTTCGAGTCATAAAGTAGCCTGGCATCCGCTGGAAATTCCTCATCAGCCGCCTCGAAGATTAAAAGCACCTTTACGTTCGGAAGAAAGTTTACCTCAAAAGCAGCATCTCCAAAATCAACCCGCGTTCCACCTAATTTCTCAATTGCTGTAAACATTCTATCTTGCTTCTCGTTGAAGACCTTGACCAGTGTGCTAATATCCTCTTCATCGAATGAATATCTGCATGCCCAAGATCCACGAAGTGCGTTGAACTTGACCCAATCACCACCTAGCCCATTATCCTTTGCTTTACTATAATAGAATAAGTATGGTATCAGACGGCTATTGTGAACAGGTTTGTCCAATATCACATCATACGCTTCACCAGTTTCAAAATCAAGTCGCAACCCAAGAATATCAGCATGAGTGTCGTCTAGCCCTAACCTGCCCTTGATAGACCGAATATCCTCAGAAAAGTTGTCCCAACTCCACATTGCGGAGCTTGTATCGAACTCATGAATATTGAATCTAACAGCAATGTCTTTCGATACCATCATCCAATAATCCAAAATTTCATCTGGCAATTTCATAACCTCTCATTTTTTCTCTGTAGACATCTTGCAGTCTTTCAATCCAACAACATCACAGACAGCATACCTAGCATTATATCCTGCAATATGAAGCAAGGCATCTCCATACTCTCTGTCTTTCGCCATCGATGCGGTGCATGGATATGAGTGATGCGCTTTGGCAATCTCATCAAATAAAGCATCTGTATCACTGATTGATTTACCTCTAATCTTCTGACTGACATACCATGTGCAACCGCATGGCGCAGACCTTACGGGCCCTATCTCGGCAATTACATCTCCTTTCATGTCAGCATAATGAATTGGTTTGCCTATTCTGTAAGTTGCCATGAATTCATCTATTAGTTTCCCTTCTCCAGGTTCAAGTGAGCAGAAAGGTTTGGGAAAGGCATTCTCAATTCCAAGATTGTCCAAGGTTTCTTTGACTTGTGATCTAAGACCCGGTGGCACCCATGTTGGGTCTTCAATAGGCACAATTACTGCTTTTGCTCCAGTTGCCTCTACCAACAGATCAGCAGCTGCAAGAATATCATGATGTATGGCCACAAGTAACAGAAGGTCACATGCAGTTAAGTTCAGTTTCTCAATGAATTCCTCAGGGTTTTCAATCATTGTGGGAGAAGGAGGATCAGTTGGATGTATCCCAACAATATCTCCGACGAAAGATCCATAGCTTGTTCTGCATTCAGCACATACAGGTTCGCAACCCTCACAGAAGGTCTTGAAATTGATTAGGTTACCAATTACGCGTTCTGCAAACACATCGCCATAGATTGTAGCTATACGCAAAGAAAACCACCTGTGGATTCTCAACATGAAGTTACATTATTAAAAAAGGGTGCTGTTTGCGGCCTGAAACAGAAAATTGAGCTAGCAGAAACATAATATGCAGGACTAATATCCCCACGGACTGGGTGTTTATGTATGGCACTTGGTGATTTCCTCTTCCCACATGCGGACCTGAAGTTGCTTGTCGCACACTCCTTTGAAGCTGATGTTGAAGCCGCGAAGGATACTCTCTCGAAAGAGTTCCAGGAAAGTGCCGCCAGAGTTCGATTGAATAAAGGAGATCTTCAACGTTTAGGTCTCAAAGACGGAGGACACGCAAACGTCAAGTCAAAAACCGGAGAAGTTGTGCTTGTAGCATATGGCGATGAGAAAGTTCCGGAGGGGACAGCGGTCATTCCATATGGACCTTGGGCACTTGCGCTCATCGCAGTACCTGAAGATGATTCGCCAATTCAATTACATGGAGTCGGAGTCACTGTTTCTCGAAGTGATGGTGATGTTACTTCTCTCGAGGATCTTCTTTAGAATTCTTGATTTTATCAACCACTTTCTTTGTATTACCGCGTTCCAGTTGAAGATGTAAACGTGGATTCTTCTTCAGAAGTTCTTTGACTCGCTGGGCAGAAAGCATAGCCCTCCTTCGTTCTCCATCTTCCGTATCCCAATCCGTTCTGGCTGATGCCTTTACTTGTTGTCTCTGAACAGGAGTGACAGATATAGGTCTCTCAAAAAGACCACTTGGGGGTGGCTCCTTACCAACTACAGCATCAAAGAAGAGCTTGCGAGCTCGTTCCCATTCTCGTTCTCGTTCGAGTTCATCAAGTAGATAACCTTCTCGTTCAACTTCGAGGACATCATATGGACAAGAATGCTCACAAGCACCACAATAGACGCAGTGATCAAGGATGTCAATCTTTTCCGAAGTTCCAGTAGGATATATTGCATCAACTGGACAGATATTGAAACAATTATTGCAGCCGGTGGGATCACATTTATCGAGCTTGACAATCTTGACCTCGCCGGTGAATGGCTTATCAACCTTCAATGCCTCATAGGGGCAGACAATAGCACAAAGACCGCACTTCACACAGGTTTCATCGTTATGAGTGAGCTTTCCAGTAATGGTGGGTTGAGTGATTACACGTGCACTAGACTTTGTACATTTGACTTCAATCGCATCATCAGGGCATATGTCCTGACAAAGGCCACAGTAATCGCAGTTATCCTCATCCACCCTGATACCAATGGCTGGTCGAAAATCAGGAGGTTTTACATCATCTGACCAGTAGATTTTGATTGCTTCTGGACATAGGAGTTCACAGAGACCACAATAGGAACACTTCTCCTCGTCTATCTTGATAGTACCTTCAGCATACTCCTCACCTTTGTATTTGACAAGGTCTTTCTTATGATTGACCTTAACCTCCACTTCAAGAGAGTCAGTTGGACAGACCTTAGCACAAAGGAGGCAAGGAGCACATTTCTCCTCATCAATCTCATGTTTCCCTTGAATTCGGGCAAACTCGTTGACTGCACCTTCGCCTTCGTACTTCGCGTCAAATGCCCCAAAGATACATGATGAATCGCAAAGACCGCAAAATGTGCAAATGTCAGGATCGACATTCACTAAGGGGGCGCCTTCAATACGACCAGATGCTGTTTCTTGTATCGGACCCAGAGTAATAGCTTCCCATGGACAAGGCAAACAAAGGCTACATCCTACACACTTGGAAATTTCATGATCAAGTGTTCTTTTGAGCAAAGACGTTTCCCAAGTAAGTCGTATTTTACCGTCTACTACGTCCATCGATATGACGGGTTTCTCACCAATTAAGACGCGGGACTTGTCCACTTAATCACCGTCCTACGACTCCTTCAGCATCTTTTTTCCCAATCAGGGTCTTGGGAGTTTCCTTTCCAAGTGGACCAAGTTTGACTATGTCATTCACGAATTGGTTAATCTGTTCAGCAAAGCTGTCGGCTTCAGATGCTGATGCACTTCCAAAGTACAACCTACGTCCATCGATACCAGCAACCTTTAGCACTTCTCTCATTTTTTCTGTTCGATCTTTGGCATATCGGGCTCCGGATCTATAATGACAGTCCTGAATGTGACATCCCATAACTGCAACACCATCTGCCCCTTCAGCAAATGCCGTGAGTATTGTGTCAACATTTAATCGACCAGTACAAGGGACCTGAATAGGAATAACATTGGGAGGATATTTCATGCGAGAAACTCCAGCCCTATCAGCGGCGCTATAGGCACACCATCTACAAAGATACCCAACGATAGCTGGTTTCATAGGATTGAACTCTACTGCCGCTTTTGTCGCGTTTTCGAGCTGTTCATTGGACATACATGGAAGGTCCAAAGCACCAGAGGAGCAAGCAGCCGCACACGCACCACATCCACGACATGCAGCTAGATCTATTTCGGGGTAGTTATCGTCATTGAACTTGATAGCCTTTGGTGTGCATGTCCGTTCGCACAATCTACAACTGATACAAAGGGCCTCAGTGAAGGTGGGAGTACAAGCCTCAGAGATGATGTCACCAGAGGTGAGCAATGTTTTCACTTTAGAGGCTGCAAGACCTGCATGGGCAACTGTATCTGCTATATCCTTCGGGCCTTGAGAAACTCCAGCAAGAAAAACTCCCTTTGATGAAGTGGTACTTGGACCAAGCTTCGGATGTTGTTCCAGAAAGAAGCCATTCTCATCGAGGGGTGTCTTAAGTAGCCTCGAGAGATTAACATTGGTCGGTTCGGCGTCCATTCCGACCATCAATACAACTAGGTCAACTTCGAACTCAAGCATCCGTCGCACAAGTGTGTCTTCAGCTCTAACAGTGAGTGTGTCTGTAACTGGATTATGAACTACTTCCCCGATGGATCCTCGAACGAACTTAATTTTATACTCATCGGCAGCACGGACATATAGCTCTTCTTGACCTTTACCGAATGCGCGCAAGTCTGTATAGAAGACATATGCATCACAATCAGGGATATGCTGCTTGACCTGCATCACTTCTTTTACCGCTGCAGTACAGCAGACTCTACTGCAATAAGGTCGGTTAAACCTGTGAGACCGGCTTCCAACACAAGGTACAAAGACTATGTTACGAGGTGTTTTTCCATTGGAGGGTCTAACAAGTTTACCTCCACTCGGTCCCTCTGGGTTTACAAGGCGTTCAAGCTCAACTGAGGTGATGACATCGGGGAACTGTCCATAGCCAAACTCTTCAACGACGGAGGGGTCAAATGGTTGAAAGCCGGTCGCAAGAATGACAGCTCCTACCTCAATGACCTCTGTCCTTTCAACTTCGTCATATCTAAGCGATTTCGGTTCACAGACCCCAGCGCAAGACTGACACCCATTACAATGTAACGAATCAATGTATGGTGCAATTGGCACGGCATCTATTGATGGCCGAACCATTGCTTTCCGTTGTCCCAATCCACTATTGTATTCATCAGGCACATCCACAGGGCAAACCTCGATGCAACGGTTGCAACCTGTGCATGATTCAATATCGACATAACGAGGTTTCTGCCTCACAGTGATTTGATATCGTCCTACATTCCCTCGGACATCAGTCACTTCAGAAAGAGTCATTATTCGTACTTTGGGATGCCGTGACAATCTAGCCATTAAAGGACCGAGTATACAGATGCTGCAGTCGAATGTTGGAAAGAGTTTATCCCACTTAGCCATATGTCCACCAAGAAAGCCTTCTCGTTCCACAATCACGGTTTCAATCCCTGCATCAGCCAACTCAAGCGCACTTGTAATTCCAGCAACTCCACCACCGATAACCATTGCCCGTTGTGTGATAGGCTGACCATAGGTTGGGATTGGATTAGAATCACGCACTTGAGCAATTCCTGTGTCAATGATAGCAGCAGCCTTTCTTGTTGCTGTTTCGGGATCATCATAATGAACCCAGCTACACTGTTCACGAATGTTTGCCATATGTAAGTGGCCAGGGTCAATCCCAGCCTCTCTCACAGCGTCTGAGAAAAGTTCCCTATGAAGTAGAGGAGAACATCCAGCGATGACAACGCGCTTGGCCTTACTCTTCTTGACTTTGTCAATGAGATCAGAAACACCTTGCTCGGAACAAAGGTGGTCATCCACATCAACCAGTGGAATTCCCTTAGACTCATATCTCTCTCTTAAGGAATCGATGTCAATGGTATCTGCAATATTAGAACCGCAGCGACACAGAAAGATAGCTAGCTTGTCCTTTTGTGCATCTTTCTTTGATGTTTTTTTACTGCGGCTCACGAGTTACACCATGTTGTTCAATGTTTCATATGGGAAGTTGTAAAGGTCAACTTGTTACGACTTGTGTCATAACGGATAATCTTTATGGAATATACCGAAAATCAAAGTAACAGTATCTTCAAAGAACAAATGTCCAACTATTACGGAGATAAGACAGTGAAACTCAACCCAATGGAAATCTACAACTTACTTCCGAAGACGAACTGCAAGCTCTGCGAACCAAAGACCTGCATGGCTTTCGCAACAAAGCTTGCTCTTGGGGACATATCCCCTGATGATTGTCCGCCGCTACTCGAATCAGGATTTGAGAAGAATCTAGAGAAACTCAGGGAGATGGTTGCTCCCATGCTCTCTGCGGAAGCGACAGGCATCAAGTTAGACGAAGACAAATGCACAGGATGCAACAATTGTGTGGTCGTG
>JBHLPA010000143.1:0-6652 GCA_048939935.1 Promethearchaeota archaeon
GAGGCGCGATGCTACCTGCTTTGGATGAAGCTCTTGCTTGGGAGTCACTCTCTTCTCGCGGACCTCATAGTCCTTGTAGATTTTATCGATACCTTGGAGAGTCTCATCCAACTCTTCTTGACTCCACGCCCAGCACTCGTAATTCATCCACTTCTTGTCAACACCAATCTTCTTGTAGAAGTCGTAATCGATGGGGACATTCTCCTTGGGCCAGCGGGTCATGACGAGCTCGTAGTTTCCTCCTTGAACCATGACAGTCCGCTCACCAATACCCATCTCATGTTTAGATATCTCCCATGCGGGTTTGACAACATCATCCCAGCTTTCCCCTCCATATGCAACCACTGTTTTGAAGTGCGGGTGAGGTACCATCTTGATAGCACATTTTGTGATGATACCCATAGAACCCTGAGAACCCATGAATAGACCATCAGGATTCGGACCGACACCCCAGCGATAGAAGGGCTTCGCACCGGGTAATGCCCATGAGCCAGTGTGGAATATCTCACCGGTTGGAAGAACCACCTCCAAACCCATGATCATGTCAGCCTGCGGACCGTAGACACCAGTCACAAGTGAGAATCCTCGCTCGATAGCATCGCCAAGTACTGTGGCTGCAGGTGGTGCACCATCAGGAATCGGTGGTGCCCAATCGGGGTATTTAGTCTTGAAAATTCTCCATGCATCACCGGACCGTACGCCTGGTTCTACCACCATGACTCTGTTCTTGGTGTCGACCTCCATCTTGTCCATCCGAGTCATGTCCATGTAGATTCCACCAGGCTCAATGGCCGGGAGCGCAAAGCCTCCGCTGAGGCCTCCAGCTGCGGGGGTTACCGGACTCAGGTTTTCGTTCGCTACAATGAGGATCTTGGATACTTCCTCAGCGCTTGCAGGTCGTACTATGACCTCTGGAACGACAGCTTCGAGACCCATAATCCCTCGAGCCATATAGCTATGACGAAGTGGTTCACTTGTGGTTACGTACTTCTCGCCACATATCGTGGTGAGTTTGTTGACCACTTCATCGGTGACCTTGTTGTACTCTACCAAATGACTAATCCTCCATCGTCAGTCCCGAGGGACTGATACGGTAATTGTCGAAAGCAAGCTTTCGCTGGAGAAATCCATCATAAATAGGATTCGGCTAGCGATAGATACAAGGAGAAAAGCAAAGTAGATTAGTCTTCAATTATATTTGAAAGCAGGTAAGTCCCATATGGCGAGTATAAATATCGACCAAGTGATTGGGATTGTTGCAGTTGTTACTTCACTAATGGCTAGTTTATTTATGTGGCAATTTTTGGGTGAACTTGGTTTGGAACTACCTGACCAGAATATGTGGGCCCTCATGACATTTTTTGCCTGTGGGATGGGATGGTTCGTTCTCTATATTGAAATCTCACTTAGATACCTGATTCCGAGAATGAAGTCCGCGGAACCTGAATTAATGACATTAGATTTGGAACATTCTAATCTTGATGAGATTAATCTAGCAAGTATAGAAAATCTGGACCAATATGAGCGAATCAATCTTGGAATGAATGAATTGAAGACAATCGATCTCTCGCCTCTCACGGGGAGCACTAGCCTGAAGGAGTTGATTCTCTACATGAATCACCTAGAGTCCATAGATCTCTCTCCTTTGGCATCCTGCACAAATCTCGAGTATCTTGACCTTACGTGCAATGAGCTTGAAACGATAGACCTTGCACCACTCTCGTCGTGCTTCAATCTAACTGGTTTGAATATTGGAGCAAACAAAACCTCACTTCTCGATCTGAGTCCAATATCGGAATGTAAAGATTTGGAAGTTCTAAATATCGATGATATGAATCTTAGAGAAATCGATCTCTCACCTCTAAGAAACTTCACAAAGTTATGGTTCCTAAAACTGAATGATAACGAGCTGAAAACTCTCGATATCACACCACTATTCGAGTGTCAAAAATTGTCTGATTTTGAGATTGATAACATAGAGCTAACAACCACGTTGGATTTTGATCTCGACACTTGGCCAAAAGGTGTTAGAGAGCATAAGCGCCGAATTCATGTTATCTAGCATTTTCAAAAACACACACCACCTGCGAGAACAGACATAGCCTTAGAATGATTCTAAGTGTCCGTTCATCAAAGAATTCTATCAGAGAAAGGATTCGACTAACAATAGATATCGAATGTGGAAAAAAAGAGGATATGCATTCCTCATCAATTCCCTCATTGTGATTCCAGATTGACTAATCATGAAAGCTCTAAGTGAATTGCGATTTAGATCACTCTTGACGAACTCAGACAAAGGCTCTGTTCAGGAACTTCGAATAGAGTGCTACTAAGATATTTCGAACCAGAGTCAGCCAGCAGCACTACTATTAGAGATTCTGACTCACGCTGATTGTGTAAATCTTTAGCTAAATCAAGAGCGCCTGTAACCGCTGCACCTGCGCTCTGACCAACGAAGAGACCCTCCTCAAAAGCCAGATTTCTGGCAGTGCACTCTGCAGAAACATCATCTACATATATACGTCGGTCAAGGACCGTTTCGTCAAATATTCCTGGCACATACTGAGTCTTCAGATCTTTCAGTCCTGCGATGGCAGCACCAGTTTCAGGCTCTACTGAAACAATCTTGATTGTTGAATCAAACTCTTTCAAACCTCGTCCTACACCCATCAATGTACCGGATGTACCAAGACCTGCAACGAAATGTGTGACTTTACCATCCGTGTCATCGATTATCTCGCGAGCTGTTGTTTCATAGTGAGCAGTCCAGTTCATTGGATTCTCAAACTGGTTTGGAGAATAATACATCTCTGGTGATTCTATGAGTTTTGCATTCACATAGTCTTGGGCTCCATCCATACCAAGCTCGGCAGATGTAAGCGTAACAGTAGCACCATATGCTTCCATCATTCTCCGTCGCTCAATCGACATTGATTCGGGCATGACCAACTCACATCTGTACCCTCTGATAGCACAGATCATAGCAAGCCCTATGCCTGTGTTCCCACTTGTTGGTTCGATTACGGTCTTGTCTTTAGTCAAAAGTCCTCGCTCAATAGCGCCGTCAATCATATACTTGGCAATTCGGTCCTTCACACTTCCTCCAGGATTTAAGCCCTCAATCTTTGCAAGAAGTGTTATTTCCGGATATGGATTGAGATGTTGAATCCTAACAAGTGGTGTATGACCTATCATTTCACTTACATCGTCGTAGTATTTCATATTCTTCCTTTGCGCATCTTCCTCTTTTGCTAATAGGCTTCTCTGCAAATATTGCCCATATCAATGAATTCCAGCATGAAACGGAGCAATTGAAGACTAGCCCGATGGTGTAAGGAAACACGCGAAGAGATTTCGTAAGAGCTGAATTCTGTCAGCCCATAGTTCTGAAACCGTTTGATGGTCAGGTGTTGAAGCATATTGTTACGTAGAAATAACAAGTTATTACTTGCAGGAAATTCATAGCTATCATTAGGATGGTGGCTTGTATGAAGATTGGCATCCAAATTGAACCTCAAATGGGGTATACCTACGAAGAGATAGTGACCCTCGCCAAAGCGGCTGAAGATGCTAACTTCTACAGCTTCACAGTTTCTGATCACTTCTTTGGGAATCCAGAGAGTGTTGAGAAACAGGCCCATGATGCATGGACACTTCTTGCACTACTGACGCCGCAGACAGAACGAATTCGTCTAGGAACAGTAGTCAGCTGTCAGTCCTATAGAAACCCAGCACAATTAGCCAAGATTGTGGCAACATTGGATAATGCCTCCAATGGAAGGATAGACTTTGGTATTGGAGCAGGATGGAAGGAGTCAGAGTACGAAGCGTATGGTTACCCATTTCCTTCCGCAATGACACGAGTTCTCCAGTTGAGGGAAGCCATTCAGATCATAAATCTTCTCTGGACAGAGAAACGACCAAGCTTTGAGGGAGAGTTCTATCGAATCAAAGAAACCATGTTCCTACCGAAACCGATTCAGAAACCCCGTATTCCCATATGGATTGGAACTCAAAAACTGCAAGCTCCGATAATGGAGGAGATTATTGCACGGTATGCCGATGGACTGAACTATGATACTGAAACGTCAGAAGAGCTAGTAGAAAAGAAAAATCGTATGAGAGAAGCATGTGATAGGGTCGGCCGTGACTTTGATGAGCTGAAATGGTCACTCTATCTTTGCACATCGGTCATTGGGATGGACAGTGATGATTTTAAAAAGAGGAAGAAGAATCTATTGAATCAACACTGGTTGTTTAAAGAGATAACCGATGAGCAAAAACCAAAGGTCCTAGAAGTTATGCTTAGAAAGTATATTTCGGGTAGTGTAGATTCAGCTATTGAGGAAGTTTCGAAATTCAAAGATGAAGTAGACATCCTCATTCTAGGTCTTCCTATGGTTGGTGATCTACTGAAGAATGGATTAGACACCATCAAGATACTAAAAGAACACATCGTCCCCAATATCTGATTTTTAAGCATTATGAACTCTGATAAAGCTTCTCTGTCAATTTAGATGGTTATGAGTGCCGATAGTATGTTTGAAAATCAAGCATGCTTCATGGTCATTATATAATGAATTTGTACAGTGTTCAATCAGGCGATATGATTGAACGCACGCATAGTAGAAACCCCTTATGGTGAAAAGATTGTGCTAAACACAGTGCCCCCCCTAATTGAGGATGCGATATTACTCTCCTTCGGTCATTCAATAATTGATTTTGAAGCCACCCTCTATGAGAAGTTCCTTCAACTGACAAACGGACTTGTCGTCACTTTTCCGGAGTTCAAGGAATATCTCGCTAACATGGAGGAACGAGGCATCATAGTATCTTCAGATTTCATGGGTAAGCGCTGTTGGTCGCAGAATCCAGAACTCATTCCTGACTCTGAGTAGTATGCGTTAATTGCATATTTCAGCCAAATCCCAATAGTAGTATTCGGAATTGGTTGATATTAGAGCGGAGAAGGTATACAGCAGTCTGGATAAAGAGTTCGAGCTGGACAAATTCCAAGATGATGAATGGAGTCTTCTCGATCTTGGAGAATACATGACTGAGAGTTTCCGGGAAACAAGAATGGGTCTCGCCTTGAACAACACAGAAGAAGTTCGCAAAGTGTACACAGCAGTGTTTCCCAGCAACCGTGTTCTCGATTATATCTTAGCAGCAGAAGAGAGGAATATCCTTCTCTTTACTCACCCTCCGATGAACTGGTTTCCGGACAAGGGAGGAGTTCCCTTCAGAAACATACCTAGGGAATATCTGAGACGTCTAAATGAGCGCGAGATTTCCTACTATGCGATACATGTCCCCCTAGACAAGATTGGACCTTATGGCACAACATCTTCTCTTGCTAGAATATTAGATATTGAAACAGAGAGAGAGTTCTTTGAGTATTATGGTGTACTGGTAGGAATAATTGGAAAGACGAAACAAAAATCCCTTTTCGATATAGCGGCGCAAGTAGAGGGAATTGTCGATCATAGAGTTAGGATTTGGGAGTATGGCCCATCTGAGATACTCGACCAACGAGTAGCAGTTGTGGCGGGTGGTGGCAACGATCCGGACGTTGCCAAAGAGATTGTTGATGCGGATGTCAACACTTACATCACAGGAATAACCCAAAAGAACTCTAATTGGAAACCCAGTCTGAAATTCCATAAAATCTGTGAACAGAATGGAATAAACATAGTTGGAGCTACACACTGTTCAACAGAGAAGTTTGCGTGTATTGCGGCCCAGAAGTTTTTCGAGAAGCTAGGACTACCGACCGAATTTGTTGAAGACGAACCAAACTTTCTGGATTACGAATAGAATAATGTCACTCGGAATAAATCTCGTTCAAATTTGCAGGCGAAATCTCTTTCCTATTAGATGCTCTCAATAATAGATTCTTGAGTCCTTTCAGAGAATCACTATTACTGAGGTAGAAAATAGCCCAAGCTCCAAGTAGCCAGAAGTAGATAAAACGGTAGCATAAGAAAACTGCACTAGATACGATGATACTGAAAAAGTGATGACTTTGGAAGTTGAAGGTATCTCTTGAACGAAGTTCTAGGTCTTTAGTATCGAACAAGAGTGCCATGAATGGTGTAAGTGCAAGAAGATAGAATTTGTATGAACCTCGAGGATAGAATAGTTGGACACAAAGAACTGCAATGAACGCCCAGAGTATTGCCTTCATGAAGAGTGAGTGTTTCTTCTCCTGCTCATCGAGCCCGGATGCTTTCTGGAACATAAAAACACCATAGACCAGAACGCCACTCAGAATCAAGAATACATAGTTACTGAGCAGAAATGCAATAGAATCAGTGAACCATTTCGGAAAATTGAGCCAAAGGTAGAATGTGTTGGCATGTACTGTCATCCAAGAGTCAGGGATGAAGACAATGAGTCGGTCATAGTATACTGCATTCCAAGGAAACACTTGACTGAGAAAATAGGTAGGACTTGCCAGAAGGAAAGGCAATGACACTAGTCCAACAATAACTGAGTAGATTAATGAGTGTTTCAGGAAGATGAAGCACTTTTCTTTGATATTGAAGTTACCTCTCCGTTTGATGAACAAAATTACTAAGATTGGAAAGAAGATAACTGCAAATTGTTTGTATAGGGTGGCAACGGCCATCAATGCAATTGCCAGCTTTTC
>JBHLPA010000144.1:0-6583 GCA_048939935.1 Promethearchaeota archaeon
CATCAATAACAGTGTCCGCTCCAAACTTTGGTTCTCCCTCACTGATTTCTGCAATTCTGGAACCATTGACTATGATGTAGCCTTTGGGAATAATAGTCCCTTTCTTGTCACCTGTAACAATCATCCCATTCTTGATTAGAAGTTCTTCAGCCATTTGTAAACTCCGCCAAGATAGTTGTATCTACAGGCGATAAGATTAGTCTTTGTATCATTTTGAAGTTTCAGAGTTCAATATCCACATAGCTAACAGTACCTTTGCTTGACCTGTATATGATTCCCTGTTTCTCCAATTCATTCATTGCACTCTCAAATTGAGACTCATTCATCCCGGACTCTTCAGCTTTGATCAATAAGTCCGTAACTGGTACATCTCTGCCCGTCTTCTCTGACATCCTTTGAAGTAAAAGCAGAAATTTGCTGGTTGGTGGAATCGTTGGATCAAGTGGGAGGTCAGTTTCAGGTTCATTAGGTGCTTCATGTTCTTCAATCGACTTCTTTTGTGCACCTAAGAGAGCACTGAGAAGGATTGACTTATCCTCACCATCAACAACAGGAACCTCATCATCTTGACCTTTCGATGATATGTCTGCTAAGGTGAAACCTACTGGCGCATCTTCAGTCGAAGCAGTTTCATCTACATTAATCTCTTCAGTTACACGAGCCATGATTTCGTGCATTGGATCTGTTCTCTTAATGTCGACTCCAAGCCACTTAGCGTCTAGATCCTTATTGGCTTCTGCTGCTCGTAGTAACTGGGTTCGATATTGTTTTTCCAATTTCTTTCTCTGTTGAGTGAGAGTTGCATCTTCGCACTTCTCTGAGCCAAGAAGCAGCAATGTTCTCTCAGCTCTTGTTCTTACTCTATCATGTGACTCCTTTACAAGGTAACTAAGAATCTTGGATAGTGTTGAGAACTTCGAGTTCCTGACATTGAGATTATCCAATAGTGCTTGCTTTACTTGCCAGTTAGTATCTCCAACTAGCTCCATTACAAAACCAGTAGTTGACTTAATTCCAGAGCGTGAAACTGCGGAAGCAATCTCAACACGTTCCTGCCACTTGCTTCCTCTCAAGAACACTGAGAGGTTTGAATATGTGGTCTGATCTACAATCCCACAAATATACGGTAACATATCTCTCCTCTTTTTTGAGGCAGTTGTGGCTAGTAGTTTTATGAGCTTCTTCTTGGTTCTATCGGGAAACACACTCAACGCTGGTACTGCTCCAAGGGAAAGGTTATCGAAATTATTCTTGATTTGTTTCGTTACCCATCTCCTTCCCAAGGTTCCCATTGCTCTCATCAGTCCAAACACTGCAGGTTGATGTTCTTTACCCAGGCTCTCTAGAGATTCTATCCAACGCTTCAACTCACCATTTGATTCAGGAGCCCCAGTTTGGTTGAACTTTTCTTGAATACCTTGGAGTACCTGTTCCCTCTCAACAGGATTGAGTGATTTTAGTGAATTGAAAATCTCTTGTGTGTATTCTCCAAAGGCGAATTTAGCTGCAACAGTGAATGATGCTTGTTTCACATTTTGGTCTTGACTTTCAAAGAGTTCAATTGCCTTTGGCAGTAGCGACCTGCTGTTCCTTTGTGTCGCAAGTCTACCAACTGCATCATACATTGTACCAAGATCGGGTGAGTCTATATCATAGGCAATCTCTTTGAGAACTTTCAGGGCTTTCATCTCAAGTGCTGTTATGTCATGCGCACCTTTCTTTTTACTCACTTTTTCTTCCCCCTCCTCTTTTGCCCTGATGACTTCTTTGATTTCTTCTTCCTTGATTTTGGCCTCTCATCAATGAAGTCTGTCAGTGGGGACTGCTCATCCTTTTTGCGTTTCCTCTTGCCAGATTTTGGCTTTGGTTCTTCAATCTCTTTAACTGGTTTTCCATTAAGTGTCACTTGCTCTGTCGGTACTGGTTCTTGAAGGGATGAACCTATGTCCACCTCAAGATCAATCAAGAAATTTTCATACGCTTCGAGAATTGTTGGAATTCGTGGGTCTCCCTTTTCAAGATGTGTGTCCATGAGCATCTGCTCTCGCAGAAATCTACTACCAGCCTGGCACTTCTCAAGTGGTTTTAGATCTAAAACTTGCTTCTTCTTTTTGGGTACTTTCTTCATCTTTGGTTTAGCCCTTCTGAAAGCCTGAAGCTCCGCTTCTTCAATATCCGATACAAGGAAGCCAAACCCATCTCTCTTTAGTGCAGAAGGTACCAGATATCGAGTCTTCCTCTTCTTTGTTAGCTTTTCAACAAGCTCAATACACCTGTTCCTAACCTTTCTACGACCTTCCTTCCAATTTGATTCACTTGTGAAGATTGTAACGAAATCAGATGTTGGAACCTCTAAAGCTATACTGAGTGAGAGAATATCAAGTGCTCCAAAGACCGCATCCCGAAGAAGCAACAGATGCTCTTCTAGGTCCTTCTTTGGATTCTCCCTGGTCCAATATTTCTCAATATCCTTGTAAATCGTGTGCCAGGGATTTGTTTTCTTGTTTGAAAAGTACCCTTTCATCAACTCTGCAACTGCGTCGATATCTCCACGTCTGCTAAGCTCACATATCTTGTGAACATAAGAAAGGCGTTTTTGTTTTGCAGTGGCATGTTTCTTACTCAGGGAAAACAGCCTCCAGACTCATCCACATGAATTAGAGACGGATATTTGCCTTTTTTGCTCTTGTATTGTTAATGATAAAAAGAGAAAGATGGGTTGCTGTACAAAGACAGCTTCCCATGTTTGTGTTATTTCTTCTTCTTCATCTGAGTGATCACAATCAAAATGATAACAACACCTGCTATCGCTCCTCCGATCACAAGTAATAGAAGTGGATCTATTCCAAATGGAGGAGGTGTGGGAGCAACGTATTCTGTCACATTGAGTGTCACTATGTCTGACACACTATAACCAAGTCGATCAAACACCGTGAGTTGGTACTCTGTGATAGAAACATTGACACCATCAACATTGAATGTCAACGGTGCTCCTGTCCATGGACCACTCTCGACTAGTGTTCCGTTCACTCTGAAGACATAATTCCTTGGACCTGCATCAGCTGTTGGAGTCCATGTAATCTCGTTACCAGTTTCAGTTTCCATATAAGTGACATCAGCTGGATTGTCGATTGTGGGTCGATTGTAGTAGATGTATCCTATTTCATTCACCCAAAGCTCAACCGAGTCCGTGTAGGTAGAGTTGTCATGATCTCCTTGGAATTCATCTATTAGGAATGCGTTTGTCAGGACCTTCCCATCATCACGAAGAGCGATGACGGATTGGTTTTCTTCGGATGATGCTGTCAAACCAGCCAAAGCTATTCCATTGCTTAACATATGAAGGGATGAACCTTCTCCTCCGTAGTCCTCAATAGGTATGAACCTATCTGCTCCATATTCTACAGGCAAATTGAATATTGGATTGGCTGATTCCCAAATATAGACATCTGGTTGATCTGGCACTCCAGATACTGGTATGAAACCAAGTAGAGGCCAGAGGGGATGTTCAGAATCGCCATGAATCCAGTAGACAGATGAAATCATTTTTCCACCAGACTCGATCCAGGCTTGAAAATCATCAAGATACTCGTCACTTATAGTGCCCGGTTGATCGAAAATTACTAAATCCCATTGGTCCCAGTATTCATACAGTGAAAGATTGAAGTATGCTTCACTATTGGTTAGATAAAAGTCGATTCCAAGACTTTCTAAAGCAACGACAGGTGCTACTCCGTACATATCTGAGCTGTGGAACTCATCATTGTACAACAAGACTTTTGCAGTAGCAGCTGTGAGCCAGTTTGCGACATTCATATGGAATTGAAAGTTATCAAGATCGAATATTCCAAGTTCATCTGTGAAGAAGTTTCCATCAGGACAGGCAATCACTCGCCCATTACCATATTCTTCTCCTGCAACAACATCACCTATTCCGTCGGTATATATTGCGTATGCGTTTCCAGTGACATTTATGTAGCTGAAACCACCTAGGTTTAGATTTGGAGCCGCTTCGTGAATTGGATGCTCACCAACAACTGAAGCAACAACATCAAATCCTCCTCCAAGTGTAGGGTTGTGCCTGATGTCAGACCATGACAGCAAATAGTTCAGATTCTGCATCATATGTGCAAAAGTAGAATATTCATCACCTACAGTAAGGAGACTCCCTCCACCAGCAACCCAATCTCTGACATCATTGACTTCTTGAGCTGTGAAGTTCAGATTAGGCATTAAAACAACCAACATGTCATAACCATCGAGGTTGTCTGATGTTAAATTACCTTGAGAGGATGGGTATAGTTTATCAACAATGTAAGAGCGGTTCACAAGACCATCTCTCCAGTTTGTTAGGAAGTAATTTTCTATCCATGGATCCCAAGGATCTGGAGTTACTTCGGGCATATGAGATAAGTCATATAGTATCCTTCCTTTAAGTCGCGGTGCGAGCCAGTCAACTGCATCAACAATTACTGGTCTTATCCAAGTTTCAAAGGAACTGCAGTTACCCGGAAGGAATACGATTTTGCCTCCCCGGTCTGGATTATCAAAACCAGCAATTGATGTATATGTTGGTTGGCCGTCTTGATACGCAAGTTCAAGATATCTTGTACCTAGCAATCCCGGTAAGGAGAATCCCCCCAAGAGTGTTTCATTTCCAGTAAACGGATAAACAGTGCCTTCTTCCAAGCTTTTTGTGACTGGGTTTCTTTGGTTAAGGTAAATTCCATCATAGAGCTCGTGGCCTGTTAAGCCTGCATATGTCCATAGTCCACCAGCATCTATTGGGTAGAGGCTGAATTGACCTTCAAGACTCGGATCAATTAATCCTGAATAGAAAAGGAACCCTGCAGATGCACCAAAAGAAAGTACTCCGCCACCACCAAGCCAGTAGTCTTTGATTTGATTGATTATGCTCTCTCTTGGCAATTGATTTGGCAATACAAAGGCATCGTAATCTGCAACCATTAATCTATGATTAAGAATGTCTTGTGTTGACAAAACTGTGACTGCATAACCGGCAGAATTCAATAAGTCAATGACATTCTGATAATAATCAGTGTACACACCTCCTGTAGCATATGCTGGTAGAGTCAGATTTGACTCCGCATATACCGCCACTCTGAGAGTCTCTTCAACAAATTGAGCAGGTAGAGACGAATCCACCTTTTCTTGACTCGCAAGAGTTACGTTCGGACTTGCAACCAGAGAGGGGGCAAGTGCAAACATCGGGAGGATCAAAATAACTAGAATTAAGACGTGCTTAAACCGCGTCATAAAATACTCCTCAGATTGTCGCGGACTTGAAGTGTTATATATAATCTAGAAAATCACACCGCAGTATCAGTTATTTGTCTTTTTTAATCCTCTTCATCTCTTTTTCAACTCGTTCTTTATCGACAAGTAATTTTCTGCCCTCTGCTACAAGTGCCGACATCTCTTCTTGGTACTTCTTCTTGTCAATGTACTTGCTCTTCAGTTGTGCCTCGAGAGTTTGACGTCTCTTCTTGATATCACGTAGAGCGCTTTCTATTGAACGGAGTCGAACCTTGAGCATCAACAAGTTTCTACCATTCAACTCCTTGATTTTGGCCTCACTCAAATCTTTAGGCGCTTTCCTCACAGTTGCTATAGCTTCACCTAGTTCTTTCTTTGCAGGACTTACGAGAACCTGCGGAGGTTTGAACTGTTGTTTCTTCGTTTCTACCTCTTTAGGAGCTGATTTGACAGGATTGACAGTCTTTTTCTTCTCGGATTCTTTTGTCTTTTGAACGTCTTTTGTGAACTTGAGATTCCTGCCCTCTTCCTTTGCCATCTTTTCCAGACTATCTTTGTATCGTTTAAGCCTCTCTTCAGGAGAATGTTTGTAAGGCAATTTGATATCACTCAATCTGGATGTATATTGTCAGATGGATAGGTCTCACAAACATCTAGGAGTAGGTCTTTTAATCATTATCTAGGTCAGACTAGTTTGAAACGTTAGAAGAATGATCCTGGTGGTTCCGTCACCTTACTCGGACCTTTTTTCTTTGCAGTTTTCTCAGGTGGGAGTACCTCTATCAACTTGTAGTCTGTAGACCCCATACCGAGCTTTTCAGCATATTCAACTTGAATATAGGGGGATTTCATTGGACCGCTGATTCTCTGGAATGGATGCAAACTGGTATCTTTATGCAACTTGATGAAGGGTGGTACCATACTCTCGATTATCTCTTCTTGCCCAATCAAATCAAGAGTTGCTTGTTCAACTGCAACGATATCCCTGCTACCAAGAATACCGATATCATTCATAATTGCCGGTTGTGCCAGACCCCAACAGTCACAATACGGAGTGATATCAAGCAAGAAATTCAGAAAGAATCGTTTGTCCTCATCGAAAGTTTTCAGGATCTCATTTGCATTTATTGCCATTAACTCCTGAAAGAGTGAGAAATTCTCCTGATTCAGTTGAAGGCAGCCAACTTCTTTGTCCGCCTCGATACAATCCATGCATTGATTGCACATACCAAAGGCGAGAGTGAGCTTGTGCTTCTTTTCATCATACTTGATGACACCCTTTTCACATGCTTCAACGAGCTCCTTC
>JBHLPA010000145.1:0-6579 GCA_048939935.1 Promethearchaeota archaeon
TGATATTTCAAGATCTCCGGGTCAATGTACAACCGAATGACTGAGATATTCGTTAGTCTTCTTCATAGAGCCTCATTGGTTGGTTGCAGCACACCAGAGTTCCTACTCCTGATTTCTTCACTTCAACTACCTGTTGACAGACATCACAGACGTAAATTCCACCTTCTTTAGCCAATTTCTAGCTCCTCCAAGATTGGATGAGATGGTCATCACACACGACAATTTATCAGTTTCTGACATCTTCATGTGGTTGGTTTTACGAGATTGCTCTTTAGCGACAGGCGCTAAACACTCAAATACTGTAATGACCTTCAAGCAGATGCACAGGTAAGAGGCGATTCGCTTGGCCGGTATCACAAAGGGAATGATAGCTGACGTTCATAAAAAGAAGGAGATTAGTCTTCCAGAGGATTTCTTCAATAATGCTGAATTGAAGGACATGAAGGCTGCAATGGTAATCTACTTTGAGAGGTCAGGAGAGATCCGGCTCATCCCTATGATGAAAGAGGGAGGGGCAAGGGTCAGGCTTGAGGTCGAGAAGGTCAACCCAGCTTTGATGCAAACAATGACTCAACTGTTTAAACAACATGATCTCAAAGTCTTATTCACAACAGGCTTTTGTTTTGAGCAAAATCGATGTATCTACGAGGTCTATTTCTCAGCAGATGATATCAAGGGCAAGCAAGACAACATTCGATCTACAATAGAGAGCATACCGGGTCTCTATGAGAGTGAGTTTGAGATACTCGAAATAGGAAAAGAGTGGTAACCTATCATAAGATAATTGCCAGTCCTGATGCATCGTTAGGATTCTTTGTACTCATTTCACTCTCAGTGCCACTTTATCCTTTGATGTATCTTCAACTAATTCTAATTTCACTTTCAATAGTGACTCAAGATAACCTCGAATAAAGGGAGCTGGATAGAAAGGACTACCCACAACAATCTGCCCTTTATCATATGACGGTCCCGTGTCATAGGATATTTTCCCCCAACCATTATCCTGAAGAAGTCCTAAAACTAATGCCCGACTTTCTTCATCTGAGGGTTCAGTACCGTGGAAGAGTCGTATAACATCTGCTATTGAAGATTGACTACCTGCCGTTTGACCGAGTTCGTATTGATCATTCGGTGTAAGTTTTGAGAAAAAGAGAGACGATATTACTTCAGATTCAAAGACTGCCCTCGAAGAGTTGACATAGACACCACGTTCGTTCCATGTATGTACAGTAAAATCAAGATACCATCTAACTGAGTCCTCGATCAATTGCGCGCGAGACCGGCCCACTCGTTCCTGAACAAGGTCATCAATCCTACTAACTAAAGACTGACTCATTGTGACACTAATAATCTTCTTTTTAAGAAGTTCCTTTATCTCCTCAAGGCGTTTTTCCTCTTGCGAACCTTTAGTGCCCTTGTTATTTTCCTTCATTTCAGCTAATTTTGCCTCAAGCTCAGCCTTTTCTCTCAGCAGACGTGATTCTTCAAGTCGTAGTGACAATCCCACTGTGCCTCCGCAATCTCTCTCAGATTAATCTCCATAATCCTCATAGATTGTATTCAGGTCTACGAAGACCTAAAATATATGCATACAAGCATATATTTGAATTCTTTGGGCCAAAAAATGCTTCAGA
The DNA here is from genome assembly GCA_048939935.1 of Promethearchaeota archaeon. Lineage (GTDB taxonomy): Archaea > Asgardarchaeota > Thorarchaeia > Thorarchaeales > Thorarchaeaceae > SMTZ1-45. Next base: position 1,635 of record JBHLPA010000145.1, read on the forward strand.
GTTTCTACAGGCAAACCTTAATGATTGCTATACACACAGCACGCTAGAATATCTATGACATATTGTGAGCTCTGGTTAGAATCCGAAGGGGGAATGTCACAATTTCGTGTCGCCTTGCTTGTGCCGGATGAATATGAACTCCCAGAGGGGTTCAATCTCGCTGATAACCAGATTGATCCTGAAAAGAAACTTTACGTTTCTCAATGGCATAAGGGGATTAAAGCAGCTAAAAATGCCATTGATACTGCAGCTAAATTCTACCAGGACCGAGACCTCAAATTTCTTTATTTTCGTGAGATTCGAAAACCAAAGTGATTGATGAAAAAAACAGGAGAAGAGGGGTGAAACACCCCTCTTAAACTAAGGAACTGGCCAAGGCACTATTAGACCAACTAGAGAGGGACTGAATATGATTATCACACCGACTCCGATTGCGATAAGTCCAACAAGAACACTCACTGGACGTGAAGCAAATATTTTCCCTATCAGCTGGATAAGCTTGATTATCAATCCACCAACTACGTATGCGACGCAAAATATGATGAATCCAATCACCAATAATCCTTTACCAGATGTAAGCCAAAGCGCGGCGTCTTGGATATATGGAACTGTGGTATAGGGCATCAAAATTCCATAGATAGTTGCTGCTCCAAAAACTGCAATCGCCAAAGCAAAGACTAAGGCTAATGGGAATTTTGACAATATCCGCATGACCAAACAGAATCCCATGAGGACAAGAACACCCGCCACAAGACCTGCATTAGGTTGTAGTGGATCAGTCCATACAACATATCCGACAAAAATGTCCAGGATACCAACAAAGAAGCCTATGTAGGTTCCAACTGCGACAAGTCCGTCGAAGATGGTGCCTAACAATGGGATTGGATCAGTGATGTTCTCCAATAACCAGACTGCCAAGAGCCCACCTGAGAGTATTAGTACCCAGGCAAGAATCCATGGGTCTTTGAAGTACGCCATGATCTCTTCCAATGTCCAATCGAAAAATGGAATTTGAAGCATTGTTTCACCTCATGCTGACTACATCCAGAATAAGCATGTGGGCAAATAAATGATTCTTCAATATCCAAGACCCATTATTGAGGAGGATAAAGCAAAACATATCCAAAATAGTAGACCACAGACCAGACTGATTACATAAGGGCGTGTTCCTCCAACCATTCGTGTGTTCTGATATCCTGTTGAGAGTGTCGTTATTCCTAAAGTGAGCAGAAGAGGAAGAATGTCAAGAGTTGTGATACTCCCAGGTGTCCATGTTGGTCCTTGAGAGAGAAGAGAACCAATGAACAAGAAGGGAGAGAGGGAAGCTAACATTCCAAGAACAGCAGCACTTGTTATTGTCAGTAGATAGACCTTCATTCTTTGGGCGGCAATTATCGAGTCCCTTTCCTTTGCCACAGCTGACCTCTTAACAAGTCGAGAGGCAATCCTAGATAGGCGCTCACCTGCTGCCTGAGCAGAGGTCTCACACATTATTACAATCATGTTAAGCATTTGGGAAACTCTTTGACCCAATGCTTCCTCTGCTGCAAGAGCCATTCCCTCAGCTATACTTGCTTCATCACTATGAATTGCATATAAAACAATATCAACAAGCCTTTGGACCTCTGGTTCTAGATCATCACGAATTGATGCCAGGGACACCTCAAGTGTGTCACTCGACCTTAGACGCTCACCAAGTAGAATTAGGAAATTCAAGAATGCATCATACTCTGTGATAATCTGCTTCTGTGTAGGAGCAATTACCGCTGTACCTCGAGGACGGTCAAAATATGCTGAAAACTGTCGTGAGAAACGATTCTTTAGGAGTGCATTCATTAGTATGAAAACAGGTGCTACCAAAAGAACCAGGAGATTAGTCGCAAATCCAGCCAAGGAAGCCGCGAGTGTGAACATTATTGGCACATATGTGACCAATGCGGCAACAATCAACAACCTACTTTCCAGTTCGAGATTCTTTTGACGAAGTGCAAGGTCTGCTTCAAATGATTCTCCAGAAAGTGTATCGATTAAGTCAGTCTTTTTCTCCAATGATGAAACTATAGCGGTAAAGTATCTCCTCAAGTCGTCAGAAGGCTGGTCTTTTGCGAACTCCATCAGACATGTTTCAGGTGGAATTCCCTCATTTATCCGTCCAATCATCTGTCTGAAAGCAAGAGATAGGTATGGGTGCTCAGATTGAGCGACCATCTCAATTGCGTCAAATATCGTGCCACCTGATTGAAAGACAAGTATGAACTGTTCAAAGACAAGATCAGCCTCTTCAGAGAGACCCAGTTTGTAACTGTTCATGATCGATACAGGATAGGAGATGATTATGTAATATGTCACAACAGCAGCCATTCCTGCAAGTGGAACTATTATGATTAGATTGAGTTGAAAGAGGGAAAGTATGAAAAATAATAGAAGAAGGATGAGCACGGACATCAGATTAGCTGCCGCGGAAACACCCCTAACAGAAATATCCATAATAGGTGTGAGGAACTTCACTGCTTTCTGAAGCTCTTTGTCATCCCGTTTTCTGCTTGTACGTCCAGCGATTTTTTCGCTGAACCTACAAACTCGTTCATACAACAACAGCAGGTCCTCTAATGGCTATGTCATCTATGCATCTCTTAAATTACCCGATGTTTGAAAAGAAAGAAAAGCCCTGGAATTCCATTAGTGGAATCCAGGGTTTAATGGACCTAATCAGCGTCTTCGACGCATTAACCAGATTACTGCGATTACACCCACAACTAAAATGATGACCAGAATGCCACCACTATTGGGCTCAGTATAGAGGTTTGTATGAGCGGTGTATACGGGATCTTGCTCAACACGAAGTCCGTCCCAGGTTGGAAATGTGACAGCATACCACCAGTTCGTATTGGTGAAAGCAGTATTGACATTGGAAACCATATCACCTACAGTTGAGTATGTATTCTGTAGCTGTGTTGATAGACCATATGCCATATGAGCAAACAACCATGCAGAAAGGGGTGCTTGCCACAGTATTAGGATAAGATCACTGAGTCGCACACCAAGTAGTGTATTGAGCGCAGTCAAACCAGTAGAAACTGTAGTGTCTGTGGTTTCATTGATGAGGTCATAAGAGCGACCAAATCCTAAATCGAAGGCACGTTCACCTGCTCCTACTTCAATTGTTACGTTTTCATCCATTGGCGTGGTAGCTGTTGGTGAAGCAATTACATTGCCACTTGTAGAACCAACGACTGAATATTGACTCGCAAAGATAGACAAGAAGTGGACGGCAGAAACCTCCATATTCTCGTCAATGATATCATTAGGATTCTCTTCAACGCCCCACAATTTGAGTTTCTGGACCTGACCCAAAGTATACAGGGTCTCAGCGTGAACTGCTCCAGTCTCATCTATGACGATATCATACTGGATGGTGAGTTCGCTGATGACGACTTCAAGAATCGGTATTGCTAAAGATAGCAAGAAACCAAGTGGGTTGTTTGCATCAACAATTCTGCAAGTCAGATTGTAGTAGTGCATTCCCATTCGGTAGTGATTATCACTCAGCTTTGTCGCGGGGATAGGTTCGACCGAGGGAACATATTCTGGCCAGGTAGTTGAATTAGCAATTGGGACAACATACCATGACGCATCTTTTCCAGCACCCATGTCTGGTAGCTGATTATCACCATAGGTTTCATTGTGTACAAGCAGGAAGGCGAAAACTGCCCCGATAAAGACCTCTCGATTTCCAGGTGTGATGAAATGCATTCCAAATAACTGATAGGGAACAATCATTTGCGTACCATCAGTATAATTGAACTCATTGAATGCAATCAAGAACGCTTCGAAATCTCCAACGTTCACATATGATGTAGTCAGACTTCCATTCCCATTCGTTCCTTCAACAAAAAGCGAATCATTTGTCCAATACTCTTCGTCGAAGGTGTGACCAAATATAGCGGCTTCATCACCTGCAGTCCAAGCACTGGCATTGGGTATGAGAACGAATGGCATTGCTAAAAGAATCAAAACCCAGAGGGTCAAGATCTTACTTTTCGTAGCGCGCATATTAATTTCTCCGTTACTAACCATTTGAATATTTTATATTAAAAGACAATGTGGATGAATGATTCATTGGATGGTTTTACTAGATAGCTGACTCAGAGCATTCCAACAGCTTTTCCAAATTAACAATCTCAAATCTCTTTGCCGGTTAAGTTAAGTACCTGATTGCAGTGTGCCGTACAGTTGATTATGATGAAAACGGGAGAGGAATATCTACAGAAACTGTATGCTATGAAACCCAACGTGATAATAAATGGTCAAGCAGTTGGCCGTGATGATCCGCGGTTGCAGGCCGTAGCAAAAGTCATGGCTCTGACCTTGGATAAAGTCGATGATCCAGATTTCAAGGATCTTCTAAAGGTGGAGTCTAAAGAATATGGTACAATCAATCGCTTCACCCACATCCATCAAAGCGTTGATGACTTACTGAAGAAACAAGAACTCACGAGAAACATATGTCGCCTAACTGGAGGTTGTGTCTTCCGCTGTATGGGTATCGACGCAATGAATGGACTCTCTATTATCACGCATCGAGCTGAATCTATGACTGGAAAACCATACCATCAGAGGTTCAAAGAGTATCTGAAATTCTGGCAAGAAAATGATATTGTGGGCAGCTGCGCACAGACGGATGTAAAAGGCAATCGAGCATTGCGACCTCATCAACAAGCTGATCCAGACCTTTACTTGCGTGTTGTTGAACGTAGAGATGATGGAATAGTTGTCCGCGGAGCAAAGAATCACATCACAGCTGCAGCTGTAGCAGAAGAAATCATAGTAATTCCGACCAGGATGCTTACACCAGAGGAAGATGAGTATGCCGTTGCTTTTGCAGTCCCTGGGGACTGGGAAGGTGTAAAGCTTGTGACACGGGCATCTAGTCATAAACGCGATT
>JBHLPA010000146.1:0-6515 GCA_048939935.1 Promethearchaeota archaeon
TCATTATGTGTGTAAACATAGCAAGCTCTCTTGTTATTTGGCTGTTAAATGGTGTATATTTTCCATCAGATGTTGTGGGTTTAATTGCATCGCTCGAAGCCGGTTTTCTATTGGTACTTGGAGGGTGTCTTACTTCCAGACAACCATTAAGGGATGAAGACTCGCTGAAACCTGACGGATCTGCCACCAGATCATTTCACATTGGCAATATCGGAAAGCAGCTTCTCTACTGCGCAGTGTTCACTTTTCTTTTTGGAGCTTTTTTTTCAATCCTAGGTTATATAATAGGATTTTGATGGTCGGTTAATCGTTGAGAGAACTCCACAGCTTGATTCAAAACCAAGATCAATGGATATAATCATTGAATGAGTTGATGGAGAACTGCCAACCAAGTGTGATACTGAACTACCTTTTCTTCCAACGTTTCAGCATCCCATGTTTTTCCAAGAAGGACAATTATTTCTCCAAACATCGCCTGAGGTTTCTTATTCCCTATTTGCAATTTCACAGTTGAATCCGTTGCAGAGATTTGTATTCCGTGGTCATAGAAATTTCTTGGATGCTCTGAAAAGGAGTAGTCGATTCGTTTGTCGGGTTTTGGATAGAGCGATGATGCGAGACCATTTGTGCTCAAAATGACACTGACATCATCAGGTTCATAATATGGAACCAATTTACCTGATTCTGGAAGATTCGGGATTAGTATGGGTCTACCGACCTTTCTTTGAGCGGCAATCCTCCCGTCAAGGATTCCACAGAAGTTTCCCCCCTTTCCTGTGATCTTGACTGACTTGCCTGGTTCTATGTCAACTATTGAGTTGTGGTGGGTATCTCTCTTTGCTCCGAATGGATTTTTTTCACTTTCAACTCCCTTGTCCCAATAAAACCAAGGAATTGTAGCCATCGCCAGCATGGTTTCTTGATTTACGGTCTTTTTTGTCATGAGTTTCCAAACTGCTTGGTTGAATACGTAAAGGCTCAATGAAAGTGGAGCATAATCCCTTGCTTCTCTCCTAACATATTCCCATGGATTATTCTCTTGATCTAAATCTTGAGCTGCATCAAGGAGCTGATCCAGAGAAAGAGCGGTGCAACCTTTTTCATCGAGAGATTTCTGCTGATCTATACGAATGTGTAGGGATATTCCAGTATCTTCTTCAAAGTAGTTGATAGCCTTCCTAGAGAATTCATAACGAGTTGACACAATCTCAATCTTGTTTTCATCCTTGTTAATGGTTATGTTCTGGTACTTTTAATCCTGAATATGTGTGTTTAATATTTCTTCAAAGAATTTCTTAACCTTCAAATTGACTGTAATTCCACTAGATTCCTGAAAATCTGGAAATATCACGACTCTCAGGGAGGTTTTTTCTTTGAGGCCAATAGATGGTAAGGAATAAGTTTGGGATTGCATCACTTTTGTAGGGTGACATCATGACTAATCCAATTGTGTTCTTTGCAGATCGAAAAACCAGACCGGATTACAACATGCTCGACAAGCTTGAACACATATTCACCGAGCTGAGTCTATTTGAAACAATCGAATCTAATGATAAGGTGATGATTAAGACACACTTTGGACTCTATGGCAATACAAATCATATTCGACCTGCATATGTTCGCAAACTGGTTGATTTGGTTCGTGAAGCTGGAGGATTCCCATTCGTGGCTGATACAGCTTCTTTAGCCTATGGGACTAGTGGTCCCTATGGTGGTCGAACAACAGCACCGGAATATCTGATGCGAGCCGCCTTGAATGGATTTACACAAGGAACAATTGGGGCTCCAATTGTTATTGCTGATGGTTACTGGGGTGTTGATACATACACGGTGGACATAGATGGTGAACATCTTCAATCCGTTCCTGTTGCAGCTGCAGCTTTGAACTGTGACAAAATCATCCTTCTAACCCATGCCAAGTTCCATCATATGGGCATTGCGGCCTCAATCAAGAACATGGGCGTTGGAATGGTAGGAAAGCAAGGCAAAGCTGCTGTTCATTGTCCTGACGGTCTCCAAGTATTTCCCGAAAAATGCAAAGGTGTTGAGTGTTCAGAGTGCATCTCTGTGTGCCCAGTTCGTTGCATCGATGTATCTGACACAGTCAGTATTGATTGGGGACATTGTGTGACCTGCGGTCATTGTGCATCAGTCTGTTCAAACAAGGTGGGTGCAAAGGCTATTACAATGCCTTGGGTGGGTAAAGACATGGCTTTTCGAGTTGTCGAGAACGCTCTGGGTGTAACCAACTCTATAGGTTCTGATGCCTTTTACTACATCAATCTAGCCATAGATATCTCTGATCTTTGTGACTGTATTGGTGTAGGGGCACCCCTAATCATGCATGATATTGGGATTCTTGGTTCAACAGACCCTGTTGCTGTTGATCATGCAACCTTAGAAAGAATCAAAGATGCGACATTAAATGAAAAAGCCAATATAGACCAAATTCAATTTGATAACCTCGTGGAACGGTCTGCAATTATCTTCGAACATGGTCGGAAAATTGGACTGGGCACTACAGACTATGACCTTGTCACCCTGACCAAGGACTAGTCAAAAAGGAGGAACAATTATGATTCCAAAATGGTTTAGAGAAACTCTAATTGAAGCACATAAAAATCAGAGAAATCACATGCATTTTGTACTGCAGAATTTGAAGGATGAAGAGGTGACTAAGATCGTCACTGAGGAGGAATACTCAAAATCAATAGCTGGAATTGTTATGCACATTGGCACAGCTGAAACCTATTGGTTCCATAAGGCGAAGAACTCTATCGGTCCTCCTACTATTGCAGATACATTTGGTGAGGTTCTAGCTCGGATAGAGGAGAACACCGAGAAGATTACCACGATTATTCGAGAATGCCCTGAGGAGCAGATGCAGGTCATTCCACCAAAAGATGGTGGCCCCTCCATAGCATGGGCAGTACTTCGTACTGTACAACATGGAATATATCATAGTGGACAGATTGCTAAGATTCGTCGAATGATTGGAACTGAAGATCTACCTGATGATTCTGAAAATCTGTGGGGGATTGCTGTCGACTCAACCTTGGAGATCATTAGAAGACTTCTCGACAAGTGATTGATACGAGTTTGACAAATTCTCCATCCGAGGTTTACTAAAATACTCCGTGACCTTTGGAACATACCCGAATACAAATGAGGCCATTGAAAAGATGCCAATTTTTGATGAACCAGGATTTACAAGAGACTTCTTCCTATTTCTCCACAGTGGTATCATCTTCTACGCATTTCTTTTTGGACTGATTTTTTTCAACCAATGGTTTAAGGATAAATTCAAAAAAACTCTGGATTTGAGACTTTCATGGTCTATATTCTTCTTTGGCCTGTCAATTAATTCTATATGTTTTATGATCTCAGATTTTTGGATGTACTCTGAACCTGAAAACACGCAATTTGTTGCTGCTGGATATATTGCTTTGATTCTTGCTCTTACTGCCTTTTTTGCGGCTATGGAAATGATTCTACCATACAACACACGCCATGTCCTCACAATGATTGGACTTGTCACCGCATTTATGCCACTTTTTATCCAGAGGGCTTACTTCGAGTATCTTGCCTTATTCGATGCCATCATTGCATTGATTGGAATTATGCTATTTCTAAGATATACCCTTGTGAGTACAGCTGGAGATATCAGAGGAAGTGTACGGTGGGTCGTCATTGGATTTGTTATTGGATGGATTGGATTCATAGGACGTTCAGAGATTGGATATTCTCTTGGAGAACTACTATACGCAATTAGTTTCTTGTTTTTGACCACTGGAATTCTGATTTTTGGATATGTACTATCGACCTCACCTGCTCTGGATGAATTGGACTGGAATCAGCAGATTCTGGAACTTTATGTTATTCAATCAGGTGGTATTCTTATGTGTCACTATCAGTTTGTTGATAACCCGGAAACCGATCAAGTTCTCACAGCAGCTGGAATTGCAGGGGTCCAGTCACTATTTCAGGAAATAACTCGGAGTGACACCGGTCTAAACATCGTATCAATTGGTGAATATGATATTCTTTTTGCTCATGGTGCTACCTTCACATGTGTTCTAATAGCAAGCAAACCGTACAAGGTCCTGCTAAACAAAGTCCAAGAGTTCACTGAGAAATTCCAATATGAATTTGGTACTGTGTTACAACAATTTGAGGGAAGTCTACAAGACTTTTACTCAGCTGAAGAATTAATTAGTTCAATTTTCAGATAATTACCACTTCGATCCTTCTTCAGCTGCATGCCATCCATAGTAGATGGCGTAGCACCCTACCCCGGATAATACAAGACCTAGGAGAAAGAACAATCCCGTGAATGGATTAAATCCGTAAGATAGGAATCCTAAAGGTACAATCAAAAAGATAGCACCGCAGGCACAGGAACATGTAGCCACAGCTGTAGAACCACCAATCTTAAGGACAGTTCCTAGATTGTCATCTTTTATTTCTCCTTGAAAAAGCGGTGGTGGAGGTTTCTCGCTTTCTGGTGGTGGGTCTTCAAAAGATGCTGGCATTGTAATCATCCCCTCGTATAATTTGTTATTCCAAGCTTTTTCAGCCTTTCCCCTCCTCATCGAATGAAACTTGCTATCAAAGCATTAGTCCGCGATTTCACCAATCGGGAAGTTCCTCATATCGATGACAAAGTATCCAATAGTCCTTGTCAACCTCTCGATATTCAGGTTTCCTCTCTCTGCAGATATCCTTGACAAACTCACATCTCTCGCTGAAAGGACATCCTACTATTGGTTCGGAGAGGTCCGGCGGCTTTCCGGGAATACCTCGAATTCTCAATCCCTTCTCTCTGATTTTCCGAAGCATCTCCATTGATGGATTACTCATGATGAATGCCCGTGTAAAGGGATGACCAGGTGAACTCAGTACCCTATGAGTGTCACCAAACTCAACAAGATGTCCTGCAGTCATTACTCCCACTTTTTCGCATGTTTCTGCAATTGTGCCTTGGTTGTTACTAATGAGCAACATTGAGAGTTTCAGCTCATCACGGACTATCTGAATCGCTTCAAGTATGCGGTTTTGCAGTCCTACATCAACAGCTGTAGTTGGTTCATCAGCTATCATAAGATCTGGAAGTGATATCAGTGCCATGGCGATAAGTACACGTTGATCTTCACCAACACTAAACTGCCCCGGTTTCATGTCTTTCCTGATGTCCACATCTCCTAGTTCCACAAGATCCAGAGTCTGCAGCACTCTCTTCATGACCTGCCATTCGGGGAGTTCATCATCCTCATCATGAGCCCAAAGAACTTCTGCTGTCTGCTCTTCTATATTGGAATATGGATTAAGAGATTTCGTTGTTCCTTGAGGAACATAGGTAATCCTATCACCACGTATCTTTCTATACTCTTTTTCATCAAGAGTCACAAGATCTTGCCCATTGAACCAGATATGTCCCTCAACACCTGGTAGTTCCTCGCCAATATCTTCAGATGTCAGTCCTTTTTTTTTCGTTTCATCTTTTAGAGACCAGAGTCTCTTATTATCTTCATTTGCGGCAGTTGACGCGTAGCGTCTGGAGATCTGGTCAAACATTCCAAGAATGGCTAATGCTACGCTGGTCTTACCAGCTCCTGACTCACCGAAGAGACCTACTGTTTCACCTTTTCGAACAACAAAGCTGACATTATTCACTGCTCTGACTAGACCCTTCTTTGAAGTATAATTTGCTTGAAGATTTTCAATTCTCAGAGTAATGTCATCATTACTGGCAACCATGATTTATCCAATCATTTACTCTTGAAATACTCTCTGGCTAGAGCATTATGACACTATCTGATGATTTTCTCCGGTGAAGAACTCGATTCTCTAACTCATACCAAATCATTCCTCCAGCGAATGAAACTGCGAGGTTGAGAAGATAGTAAGGGATGTATAGCAATGGCGTTGACCACCCTAGTTCCACTCCAGTAGGAAGACGATGTTCAATTGCGGCTGATGGTGCCATAGTCCAGTAGACAATTGACATCCAAAAGATTTGGAAGAGAAGGATGTGATAGGTCGACTTCCCTATTCGTTGGATGAATTTCTGCAAACCACCTGTTGCTGTCTGGGGAATGGTCAGCATTGCGACAACAAAGAGGAATGCTGCATAACCATAGAAGAGAAGTGTGTAGTCTCCAACAAAAAACAGTTGAATTGTACTCATAATCTGTCCTATCTCATTAGGTAATGTGCGAATAACTCCTGTCGCATAATCAAACATGAAGAAGACACTAAGAACAAGGTAAGGATAGATGAAACGATTTCGTTTCGACTTAATTTCATACCCTTTCGAGAACCACATTCCAAGTCCAACTGCTGGTAGAAAGAATAGGATATTGACACGTATTGCAGCTATGATGAACCAATCAATAGCTGTGGAGGCTGTTGGATAGAGAAACCAGAGAATAGATTGAAACAAAAGTTCACTAAGAAAACATAATCCAATAGTCATTAGTGGTCTATGTTCAAACATCCAGTATAACAACGGGAAA
>JBHLPA010000147.1:0-6419 GCA_048939935.1 Promethearchaeota archaeon
TCCAATGACATGAGGAAAAATAAAATGTAGCAAGACCACTCACAACATCCAATTCCAGATGTCCTCAATTATTGGACCTTTCTTCAGAGTCCCTTTTTTCTCAATCAGTTCCCGTAACAAATCAGCACATATTTTGTAGTGTGCAAAAGCGTTCTTTGTCGATACCTCATCGTCTTTGTCAAACTCAACAATCATGTGTTCAAAGATTTCTTTGTACATCGAGATTGAAGGCTGAAGACCATGGAGGAACAGAATGGTTTCCGAAGCATGGTTCCGGACAAGATAATCAGGGTCTTTCGTGACAGATTCGAAAAGAGCATCCACAACTTCAATAGTAGGAAACCTTCGAAGGGCTCGTGCTGCACGAGTCCTGTCAGACCAAAATGCCGAGAGTTTGAGAGCTGCAAGGATATGGGGGATGTACTTAGTTGTCCTCTTAATCATACTAAGAGCCACAGCAATCTCAACCGCGAGAGTCCCGATGCTCCGTTCCAACCGTTTCTCGAGGATTGGAACAGCTTTTGTAGATCTCATCTCACGAAGACCTATGGCACCATAGTGACTCCCTTCTTTTAGAGAATTGATGAGCATATCCTCAGCATTAGCTCGTTCTTCACCCTTGAGAGGTATGACTGATTTTTCATCAATTCCATCGTGCCACATCATGTAAGGGTCGCCATAGTAGTTCTCCATGAAGTATTTCCATTCAGGACTTGGCATGATGACTCAAAATTGTGCCGCCACTATTGTACCTTTTTGATTTGGTTCATCGTTGTTGGTATATGCATCACAAGTTCTAAACCCTTCTAGCCTCTTCCTCTCGTTTCCGGCGCTCCTTTTCTATTTCTTCTAATCGCTTGCGTTTGGATTTTTCAGCCTTGTCAATTCTTTTCTCCACTTCGCGAATCCGCTTCTCAGCATCTGACAGTTCCTTCTTACGCCGTTTGTCTACGCCTTTGTATTCCTTGTTCGCTTCGTTATACTCATTTTTAGCGAGTTTCAACTCACGTTCCAAACTCTCAGTCCGGGTTCGTTTGACCTCAGCTGCTGTCCGATAACGTTCAACCTCTTCGTCAAGACGGGAATGCATCGAATCTAGCTCAGACCGGAGTTGTTGTAGTTCAATATTGTAAGCGTTAATGTCGGATTCGAACATACGGACCCGCTCATCCTTTGGAGGGGGACCCATTCTTTTAGCTGGTGCTGCAGCCACAGCAGCCATCTCAGCTGGTTTGGGAGTTACTGCTGAAACAGGTGGTGTTTCAGGTGCGATGACCTCTTCTTGTACAGGTTCTGGTTCTTCAACAGGTTCCTCAATGGGTTCTTCTATTTCTGGTTCCGCTACTGATTCTTCAGACGTTATTAGATCTTCAACTTCCAATGGTTCTGCTGGTGGGGGTTCAATGTCTGGTTCTACAGGTGGGGTTTCTTCTTCACCTCTAGAACGAGCCTCTGCGGCTCGGACCTTTTCAAGGATGTCCGCCACCACTAGCTTCCCGCGTTCAGAATCCATCGGTTGCGTCTTAGTGACCTCTTCTTCATGCTTAACACTCCCGCCAAAGGGTGTTGGTGGCATCTCAGGTTCATCCCGTTTAGATGCAACTTGGCTGGGGAGTACATGCGTATCTTCCTCAACTTCAGAGGGCATTTCTGCAACGGGTGCTTCTTCAATCTCTTCAATTGGTTCCGGTTCAACGCTTTCTTCAGGCTTTATTAGTAAAGCTCCACAACGCGTACAGTATTTACGAGTTGGGTTGTTTTGCCGTCCACATTTCGGGCACGTCCTAATCTTAATCCTCTCCAGAGTTGTCTGATAATGCTCTCACCATGGAATTTTACGCACATATACATTTGGCGTATCATTTATTCTCTCTGATAATGCATCATTATAATGACAATAACAGATACCATTCCATTAGGCAGAAACTCAGCGTACAGGTTTGTATCCTTTCTTGATCTTCTCTTGGACTTTCTCTGCAAGATAGTGCTTTGCCATTTCAGCGGTTTTGCAGTCGATGACACGAGTCTGACCTGTTGTACCAACTTTTCCAAAATGGACGATGACATCTGAACCAGATTGTGTTACCATCCAGAACTTGTGACTTGGTTTTCCACCGTTTGTCTTACCTTTATACTCATAACGAACTTTGACGCTAAAGCTTTTTCGCATAACTTTCCCCTCTCTGACACGAGACTGAATTCAATGTTCAACATGCCCATGATTTAGTTTCGGTAGATATGATATAAGGACATTGATGAAAGGGTGTTTTCGCGTAGTTGGAAAGATATTAAGAAGAACATGAATTGATTGACTCCTGAGTCAGGAGGTCTTCATGTGGAAGATTTGAGCCGATACAAAATCATAAGTGATCCATCTAGTGATGATGTGAAGAAGTTTCAGCAGGGCCTTGAGTCGTATAATTTGAAGAAGACCAATGGCGAGTTCAATAGTCCACAACCTTGGCACAATTTGGTCTTGAAAGACCATGATGGCACTGTGGTTGGTGGTATCTCCACAAGCACTCTATACTGGACTCAATACCTCGAAGTTCTCTGGGTCGATGAGAAACATCGTAGACTTGGATATGGGAGAGATCTCGTCCTAGAAGCGCAAAGGCTTGCTAAGGATATTGGATGTATTTCATCACACGTTTACACATTCTCTTGGCAAGCACCAGATTTCTATCAAGCAGTTGGGTATGACCTCCTAGTGACCTACGATGGTTATCATGGGAGAATCAAAGAGCATATTCTAATGACGCGTTTCGATTCGTCGAAAAATAACACTACATCAAATGCAGAAAAAACAGGATTCACAATCATCTCAGATCCAACAGAGGAAGAGCTCAAGATAGTGCGCACAGGACTTGGAATGAACTTCAACAAGCATGTTCAAAATGTTAAGAAGAAACATCCGCACACTGATTACTGCTCAGTGATAAAGAGCAATGATGGAAAAGTGATTGGAGGAATCAGTGGCTACACAACACTGGGGATATTGAACATAGCTGAACTCTGGGTGGATGAGGAGTACCATGGTCTTGGATATGGAAAGGGCCTCCTGAAACATGCTGAAACGCTCGCTAAAAAGAGGAGTTGTGTGGCTGGACAGATTGCCTGTTTCTCATTTCAGAATCTTGAATTCCTGAAACGTCAGGGATATGAAATACTTGGATTTTCGGATGCGTATCCAAATGATGTAAAGGAGTACTACCTTACCAAGAAATTCTGAACTCCTAAAACATAGTTTGTGTACTAATTTATTGTCCGTTCAACTAGATTCTAGAAATGATAGAACAAAAGAACACCATTCATCTTTCAATTTTTGATATTCCTTGTCTTGCGTAATCATAACCTCTCTCATCAGTCGAGATGCATCATCCTGTTGGTGTGTTGGCAAACTGTTCCAAAACTCCTCATCAACGATTTTGAGTTCTGAGCTTATTTGATTCTCTCGTTCAATTAAATTCTCAAAGATAGTCATTGCATTGGTCATTCTTGCTTCAGGAATTTTGACCCCATATGCTTCTAAGCCTAATATCATATTACGGAGTCGATTCTTTGCATAGTCCTTCACTCCACCATTTGCCTTTATCATATCAACAATACCGAGACGGTATTCTCTTGCTGTTGCTCTGTAATAGCGCTGAACAATTCCAGTTATTGTTTTTTCAGTACGAACCTGCTGGACCAAACCCACACTCTTCAGCCGTTCAATATGACGCAGTATATTTCCTGGATTCTTCCCGATAGCATCTGCGAGCTGTTTGACTGTCATCTCCTCCTTAACAAGGTACTTGAATACAATCAACGCACGTATCTTGTCAAAGAGGACTTTGATAGTGTTGGGATCTGTAATAATTTCTAAATCCTTCATGTGAGGAGCCGCATTCTCTGTATTCATTCTATTGTGATCCCTCCATGTGGATTTCTTGTTCTTGTTGGATATTCGGGTCTGAGATGATTAAGTATGTTCTCGATGCCGAGATGACATAGACAGGTAGCAATATCAGACCAATCAACAAGCCAACTGCAATAATATAGAGTTCATACCATTGCCCCATGATGACTGGGAAATCAGCAAGATCTTGAGCGATGAATGGACCGAGTAATAGCAAGCCCAGAGATGCAAATGTGATCCAGATTGAGAACACGGCACTGAAGTTATTCCGGGCCAGATTGACCGAGTGCTTGATGGATGCTAACACGGACATACCATCAACTATCGATGGAAAGACCATTGAAAACACCCCAGAACTGAAAAGAAACCAACCAATAGCTATGATGAGTAGTATCGTGAATGAGCTACTATCAACTTCTTGGGTTCCATAGTGCCATGCGGCAAGGATGTATTCTATCCCAATTGGACCAATGATGAAGAGAAACTGTGCAATTCCTCCAGCAGCCAGACGACTAAATTTCTGTCTATACCAATGTAATGCTTCTTCAGCATCTGCATTTCCACTCTCAATGACCTCTTGACCAAGTCCAAAGAGTGCACCCAGAGCGATAAGAAATGGAGCTAATAGTGCGGAACCTGCGAACAGAACTATACCGACCGCTTCTACATTGTTGACTCCAGACAACGCATTCCCTATAGAATCGAAGATATCGAATATCTCATCAAAAGGCCCATAGACAGTCGAAAGGGGTATACTTCCAATGAAGATGATCAACAGAAACAATCCTATCGTTATTGTAAAAACACCGATCACAGCCAAGAAGATGGAAACAAAGTATGTTCTTGTGAAGCGAAAACCAAGCCCTATTGTTTCAATATAGTCTCGTAGTTTCCACTTGCCCATTCATTTCACGTCCGTCTTTTCCTTCCAACGACTATGAAGATACTACTAAGTGCTACGATTGCCAAAATCGTGAAAGGAACAAAAATCAAGTCAGGGCTTGATTGACTTCTTGTGTCCCCCTCGCTAATCGTGAGATCTAGACTATCTGATGGAATTTCGGCGAGTTTGAGCACATCCTGAAAATCGGTCGGTGTTTCATCAGAAATCAAAGTCGTTATCAAGTATACTTCTTCAGCTCCATTGCTCTGAATAAATTCAGAGATAGTTCTCTGTGATGAAGGGAATTGATATTGTGATACATACGATCCACTAGAGTTGACCAAAGCAACAATTAGACCTGCTCCGAATGATTGTGATTTGCTGATTGAGATTGTGAAGTTATCAGGTGGAGAAACTAGTCTGTATACCTTGAAGCCGTATTGATTGTGCGTGACATTTTCTCTTATGAAAGGTAAGGGTTCCAATATTGTCGTCACACGTTGGATTGTATAGTTCAGTGATTGGAATCCATAGATACCATCCTCACTCTCAACATCATCCAAAACACATGCAGTGATGAAATCAAGGTACACCTCATTGAAAGTCATATTATATCCTGCATTGGCAAGTGCAATCTCGACAGCTAAGGGACCATCCTCACGGATACTTACAAGGTCTCTGACAGTATCAACACCAAATCGGTCAGCAAGATAGTTCACAAAGAGATATGCTTGACCGTAACTAGCATCCCAAAGACGACCGTAGAACCTATTGAAGTGAATGAGAGAAACCTCTGGATGCAATGTGTAAGTGGTCGTTACTGCATCTGTAATGTAATACCAGTAACCTGTATAATCTATAGCAAGATTAGCTAATCCCTCCATCAGGAAATCCGCTTCATCTATCTCATAGTTATCCCAAATCAAGTGATTGAACTCATGGATAGTAATGAGCACAGTTTCGTTCAGATCCCTTTCAGATTCGATGTAAATCATTTCTCTTCTATTAGAGAATGGAAAAGGACATTCATCCCACGGAACATGAAATCCCAAATACGCATTCCCCATGTACCGTACCAATGGTACAAGGAAAAGTGTCACCCTAGGATCCCCATCTGAATCTCCGAGATATCCATCAGGACTTCCAGCAAGCTCGACTGCTTTGGGGTAAATCACATCATCGAAGGTCTGCCCCAACTGGTTGCACTTCGATATTGCCGCTCCTTCTCCTAGAAGATCAATCGTTTCGTTTGCCATGTAGACATAGCAGTAATCACCAACAGAGAGAAGAGTAGAATTCACAGCGGTCAACTCCATGGACTCTGGTCGCGATAGGTAAGTCCAGAAAGCTCGCTGCTCACCAAATGACTCGGTTGCATTTTCGTAGTTAATCAAGACGCCAGGAGTAAATAGAGGTGCGAAGTACACTGTTCTCACCTTGTCGCCATCATAGAGGAATTGGAAGGTAAACTGATACTCAGTTCCTGCTATGAAATTACCATAGACGTCCATTGACAAGATTCCATGAAAAGGAGTAGTATAGGATGATGCATTCGTTTTAGTATCTAATGGATTGAGTCCAGTGACGGATGGTTCACATGTAAGTGTCTGAAGTGTGAGCTCCTCATCAAAAGGA